>CAYQCZ010000318.1:0-5587 GCA_964415955.1 uncultured Verrucomicrobiota bacterium
TGGTTGAATTCCAGCCAGCTCAGCTCGCGGTTGATGTAATGATCTGGTTTGTTTGGCGTCATGGGCTGCCCCGGGGCAGGACTGCGACTATACGAACACCACCCCGTCCCCGCCAGTGACATTTGGGCGTCAACTCACGCGCGCGGGTTTCGATTGTCAGCATGCTGTTGCAGGGCAATCATCCCCACCATGGCCGATGGAAACGCCGTCATTCTCGAAAAGTTCAACGCGCCGCTGCGGGCAGCACGGTATCCCCTGCCCTCAAGCCTCGAACCCGGTGCCGCGCTGATCCGCACCACCATGGCGGGCATTTGCGGCACGGACGTTCACTTATGGAAGGGCGAACTGCCCATCCAGCTCCCGGTCATCCTTGGCCATGAAACTGTCGGACACATCGAAGCCATGGGGAATGGCCTGGAGACAGACTGGTCCGGACAACCGTTGATGGCTGGTGACCGTGTGACATGGAACTCGGCCATCTCCTGCGGCAAATGTTATTACTGTGCCCAGAAACGCCAGCCCACGCGCTGCCCTGAACGCCGTGCCTACGGCATCGGTTATCGCTGTGATGCCGCGCCGCACTTCCTTGGCGGCTATGCGGATCACCATTACCTGCGCCCCGGCACCACGATGTTCAAACTGCCCGACGACCTGCCCACGGAATCTGTCATTGGCGCAGGCTGTGCCCTGATCACCGCCATTCACGGTGTGGAACGCATCTGCGTGGAAACCAACCCCGGCGCGGCCGTGGGACAGTCCCGCCCCGGCAATGGGTTTGCACTGCCACCGCTGTGGCGCGACTGGACGGTTGTGCAGGGAGCCGGCCCGGTGGGCATCGCCGCACTCGCAGTCGCAAAGGCTGCCGCCGCAGGCAAGGTCATCGTCATCGGAGCACCCAAGGCCCGCCTCGACATGGCCCGCCGGTTCGGTGCGGATCATGTCATCAGCCTCGAAGACGTAAAGTCACCGCAGGAACGCATTAACGCCGTCCGGCAGATCACCGGCGGTTACGGTGCCGATGTCGTGCTGGAATGTGTCGGCCGTCCGGATGCGGTCACGGAGGGCATGGAGATGTGCCGGGACGGCGGCAAATACCTGATCCTCGGCCATTACTGCAACGCAGGCCCGACAAGCTGGAACCCCCACGTGGTCACCCGAAAGCAACTCCAGGTCTTCGGCTCATGGTCCAGCGAACCGCGCCACCTGCGGGCGGCCATCGATTTTCTTCGCGCCAACCGCGAACGCTTCCCTTTCCACGAGATGGTCACGCACCGTTTCACGCTCGATCAGGCCGACGAAGCCCTGCAAACCACCGCGCGATGGGAGGCGGCCAAGAGCGTGTTCGTGCCAAAGTGACCTGACGCGCCATCATTCGGCGCTGGACACTTTCACCCCTGTCTCGATCCGCAGGTCGCTCCAATAACCAAACTCCCAAGCCCAGCCATTGGCGGCATTTTCCAAGCGCACATTCACCGTCTGTCCCGCGTGGCGCGACAAGTCCACGCTGAATTCCCTCCAGACACCGGACGCATCACCACCGCGCGCCACCGTCCGTTGAAACACAGGCTTGTCGTTCACAAGGACACGCAGTTCCCAATCGCCCTTTTCATGGGCCGCCGCCAGAAACCGAAGCACCGCACCTTCCTGCGCGGGCAGCTTGATGGTCCGCTCCAGTCCTGCCGCCTTTTCACGGCTGAAAGGGTGCGTCTCCAGCACGTTGCGACGCCCCGCGAATTCCACATGCTTGCGCGGCGTGCCCTCGAAGTCAGGCGCATCCACCGTCCACTCCGGATTCCACAACGCCACAGATTCCCGGTCGATGGGCTGGCTGTTGGAGGATGCTTTCTTGCCCTTGGGCGGGGCTTCCCCCCTGCCCTGCACAGGCGAAACGCCCGTGCCACCTTCGTTCTTCCAGCTGAAGGGTTGCTTGTCGGCGGGTGGATTCAGGATGTAGGCGATCAGATTGCGGAACTCCGCATCGGGCAATTGTTCCAATCCCTCCGGCATGACGGACAACTGGCTCACGCGGAGCGATTCAATGTCCGCCTTCGCAATAACTTCTTCCTTGGGCCCTGCCGCCAGCAACCGCACACGCACATCCGAATTCTCCACCATGCGTCCGCTGATGTTGCGACCGTCCTTGGTCTCAATCTCCACGTTCTCGTATCCGGCGCCGATGATCTGGTTGGGATCAATGATGTTCGCCAGCAACGCATCCAGCGACGACCGCCCCACGCCGGTGAGATCGGGCCCGACGTCCGCGCCCTCGCCGTGCAGCTTGTGACACGTGAGGCACACGCGGCGCGCCACTTCATGGCCTGCCTGGATGTCCGGCGGGTTTTTCCCGTCGAGAATCATGCGTTTCTTGGCCGCAATGATGGCCAGTTTGTCCGCATCAGCATCGCGCACGCGGCCGAACACCAGCCCCGCGCGCTTGGCGAGCATGCCGTAATCCGCCTGCGACCGCATCATGGTGCGGATGGCCGTGGCTGGAACGTCTCCCGGCTGAATCTGCTTCTGCTCCAGCGCGGAAAGGAACATCGACGCCCAGCGATCGCGCGAAGCCAGAATCTCAGCCGCTGTGCGCCGGACGGCAGGCGTCAACTGCGCCCAGCGTTGAAGAATGTCCGGCGGAAAATCATCCGCGCCGATTTCACCCAGCGCCCGCACCGCCTCTAGTGTCAGAGACTCCGGATTGCCGCCCACCGTGGCCTTGCGCAGGGCCTCGCGGGCGTCCGCATTCTTGAGCTTGCGCACCACGCCGATGGCCTCCAGCCGTTGCTGAAGCGTGGCGGAACCGTCGTTGACCAGATCAATGCTGCGTTTGATCGCAGCCGAATTGCCCCACAAGGTTCCCAGCCGCTGGGCGCGGTCCTTGATGGGCTGGCTGCCGCTGGAGAGCAGACGGTCCAGCACCGCCGTGGCGGCATCGCCGGGACTGAGGGCGCGCCCTTTCTGCCCTTCAAGCAATCCATCCAACGCGGCCACAACCAGCGCTTCACTTTCCGAAACACGCGCAATGAACTCCATCGCCGCCGCCAGGTGTTCCACGGACGAGAGATCGCAGATGCGGCGCATGACCTTGGTGGTCAGATGCGCGCTCAACGGCAGCGTGTCCGCTCCGTTGTCCCGCATCCATTTCAACACGGTGACCGGGTCAGACGCCACCGCCGGCTCGGCCGCCATCCAGATCATGAACGGAATCAACGGATCATTCCCGTCCTTGGAGGCCCGGATCAGCGTGGCCAGCACTTCGCCGATGTTGGCATCCGCCGTCTCAGGCCGTGGCGGCGTGTTCACCGTCAGTGCGCCGGAAACAAACTGCCTCGCCGCCGTCGCGGCCGCCAATCGAACTGTTGGATCGCTGTCGCCAGCCAGCGTCACAAGAGCCTGCATGGCCTGCTCCGAGGCGGCACCACGTTCACCCATCAAACGCGCTGTCCATGCCCTGAGCGCAGGTTCCCCGTCTTTGATCAGCCCTTGCAGGTGCGCACCTTCGAGCAGATTCAACCCATGCAATGTCCAGAGTGCGGCCAGTCGCGCTTCAACCGTGGCTCCATTCTTCAACAAGGCGTTCAGTCCCTGGCGCGCCGTTGCATCGCCACGTTCCACCAGCAACTGCTGCGCCATGCGACGCTGCCAGCTGTTGGGATGCGACAACAACGCGACCAGTTCGCTGGTCGAAGCGCGTGCCAGGTCCATCCCGCGCTGTGGACGACTGGGAACCGCCCTGCCCTTCTCTTTGCCGGTCCACACAACGCGCCAGATGCGGCCATGCTCGCGGTCCACGCCATCGGGGTCGGCACGGGCGTTCTGGTAGCAGGGATATTTGTCATACCAGTCCATGATCCAGAGGCAGCCATCCGGGCCGGTCTGCGTGCTGACGGGCATGAACCAGCCGTCATTGGCGCGCACGAAATCCTGTTTGGCCGAGGCCTTGAAGGACGATCCATTCGGTGTGAGCACATCCTGGTGAATCGCGTTGTCATGCAGGTTGCCCATCACAATGGTGCCGCGATGCTCCGCCGGATACTGGTCGCCCTGATACACCTGCACACCGGCATAGGCGGCCATGTGATGGCGGTGATCCACAATGCTCGGGATGCCGCCCCGCTGCGAATGCATGTCTGCATAGCCGTGCGGATTCGCCCACACACCGCCCTGGCGCAGGTATTGGACGCCGGGCGCGATATGCCACAGGTGATCGATCACACAGGCGCTGATGAAAGCATTGCCGCGCGCATCGAAATCCACGCCCCAGGGATTGCTGGTGCCATCGGCAAACACTTCAAATTTCTTTATGATGGGATGAAACCGCGCCACGGCGGCGTTCATGTCCACCGGTGCGGCGTTGGGGTTGTTGGGATCGCGCACCTTGGAAAAGGTGAACACGCCATGCGTCATGTAGAGATGACCGTCCGGACCCCAGGTGAAGCCGTTGAGCAGTTCATGCCGGTCCTCCAGTCCGAAGCCGGTCAGCACCACTTCCGAGGTGTCCGCGCGGTCATCGCCATCCGTGTCCTTCATGAACAACAGATGCGGTGCCTGGCCCACATACGCGCCGCCGTTGCCCAGCAGGATGCCCGTGGCGAGGTTCAATCCATCCGCCCACACGGTGACCTTGTCGGCTTTGCCGTCGGCATCGGTGTCCTCCAGAATCTTGATGCGATCGCGCGGCTTCTCGCCCTTGGCCGCGCCCAGCGGATACTCATACAACTCCACCACCCAGAGGCGACCGCGCGCGTCCCAGGTCATGGCCACGGGATTCACCACCATGGGCTCGGCGGCGAACAGGCGGATTTCAAAGCCCTCCGGCAGGGTGAATTTCGCCTGCGCCTCCTGCGGCGACAATGCGGGCGTGGTGGCGGGCGCGTGCTGGCCGCTCACCTGCTTTCCGGCGGGCTTGTTCGTGTAGATGGGAAAATCGAAGCCGGTGCGCGAGGGAACGTAGTTCGCAGCCGATACAGCGGCATGCGTGGCAACGGCAACCAGGCCGGCAACAGCCAGATGTTTCATGGTCATGCGGTCGTTATGCCGCAGGCATGGGTCAACGGCAAGAGGAAGGGAGCCGGAGCATCTCAACCTTGCGGCGGTAACTCATCACCTTGAGCGTGACCACAGGGGGGTCACGATCTACCCAGCCTTTCCCAAAGGGAACCGGAGCTGTAAATGGGAACTATATCTATGCGGCAGCCTGCACCGAGAGCTGGAGTTGTAGGCGCATGCTAGCTGTCCAAATCACTTCCACCTCACCCTCACCCCTTTTCACTTTTTGGGGAACTTTATTGGGAATAGGGCAATTAGTTTGGGCGATCCATCACTGAACAATTGGAAATTGACGCCAAACACCACCTGCTGAAACTGCCACGTATGAACACCTATCTGGATCTCGTCAGATCAATCAAAGATGAAATCTGGAATATTGAAAATCGGATGGGATATGGAGAATGAGCACGATGACTGAGATTGCTTCAAAGAGTTTTTTTGTTTCGGGAGTTGCCTCCGATGGCACGGCCGAGTTGTTATGTCTAGCTAGTGTGGTGAGTGATTAGTTCGTGCAATAAGTTGGAAGAAGTAAGAGAGTGGG
>CAYQCZ010000319.1:0-5579 GCA_964415955.1 uncultured Verrucomicrobiota bacterium
GATGAACGGCTGTCTGAACACTGTCACACCCCAGCACACCGGCGTCATGCCATCTGTCATCAAGGCCGGCCTTGCGACTTTCGGCGAACAATCCCGCACCGGTGATGCGTCCCAGTCTGCGGGCAATGATGCGCCGTTCCACCTCGATGCGCAGCGTTGTGCCGGGGCGGGGCGTCAATCTGACACCGGCGTAGCCGAAGCCGTCCTTTTTCACCTCGTAACCATGGCCTGAAACCTGAAACCACGTTTTCACACCCATCAATTCGGGCAGGTCAAAGGCGATCCGGCCCGCGTTGTCCGTGATGAACCGCGCCTCATGCGTGGTCCGCAGTTCCACCAGCGGCACAGGCCATCTGGAGCCCATCTCCACGATTTCAATGGTGCAGATGCCCGGGGGAGGTGTCGCTCCGGAGGCTGCGGCGGAGACGGTGGCAAGTGCCATCAGCAGGCCAAGCCGGAGTTCGCGGGCCGGTGTTGTCATAAAACGGCAAATTGCCCGCTTGAACCCCCTGCGACAAGGCCGCTTTCTGGCGGCCGGGTCTTACCAAGGGCTGCATTTGGCCAAATCATGTGTTGGCGAAGGCCTGATCTTTTCATAATAAAGGCGAAACTTGACCGGGCTGGCGGGGTTGTCTATGCCCACGGGTTCAGACGCTGCGCTCCCCGTGATTTCGTTTTAACGGTGTTGCCGTGCTGTGAATAGGCTGCGGGTTGCCCCCGTCCACCTTGGCTGCCGCCTGGACATGCATTCCGGCTGATTGAATTTGCGAAACATCAACGACATTCCAATGCGACCTGCAAAGGCCCGGCCTTGCGGACGGTGCCTTGAGAGCTCCGCCTTGGGGCTTTTTGCGGGTTTGGGGCTGATCTCCCTGCTGGCCGGCTGCACCGCCAAGCAATATCACGAGCAGGCCGACAAGGAGGTTTACAAGATCATCCGCCAGGGACAGAAGGTGGCTTTGGGCGAGACGAACGCGTTCACCATCGATACGCGCTATTCCTCACGGAACCCGCAGGAAGTGAAGGCGGGGGAGATCATCGAGGAACGCGTGCAAAAGGAAAAGCGTGTATTGACCATGGAAGAGGCCCTCCGGCTGGCCACGGAGCATTCGCGCACATATCAAACCCGGCGGGAGCAGTTGTATCTCTCCGCCATGGCGCTGACATCGGAACGGTTCCGCTTCGCCCTGCAGCCGTCAGTGACCTCGGATGCGGCGCTCAGCAAGAATGCCACCCGCGAAGATGGCACCCTGGGAAGCCGCATCGGTCTGGACAAGCTGATGATGACCGGCGGCCGGGTTTCCGCGACGCTCGCCAACGACATCCTGCGGTTCTATTCACGGGGTGGCGTCGGCACGCTGGCCTCCTCGTTGAGCGTGAGCCTGTCGCAGCCTTTGCTGCGGGGCGGCGGGGCGGCGATCGTGGGGGAGAATCTGACCCAGGCCGAACGCAACGTGATTTACGAGATACGCTCCTTCTCCCAGTTCCAGCGCAGCTTCAACGTCAGCATCATCTCCACCTATTACCGCATCCTCCAGCAGAAGGATGTGGTGAGGAACAACTACGACAACTACACGCGTGTGGCCTCCTCCGCGGAACGTGCCAAGGCGCAGGCCCAGGCCAGCCGTGTGTCCATTTCACAGGCGGAGCAGGCCAAGCAGAACGAACTCCGCTCACGCAGGAGCTACATCAGCTCGCTGCGCAGCTATCAGGACACCCTGGACCAGTTCAAGGTCACGCTGGGCATTCCGGTCAGCCTGGACATCGAACTGGATGATGGTGTCCTGGAGGAACTCAGAAAGACCGGCATTGCGCCAATCGACATGGATCCCACGGATGCCTACAAGCTTGCCGTGGATCACCAGCCCGAGCTGGTGAATGAGATCGACCGTTTCGAGGACATGCAGCGGAAGATCCGCGTGGCAGCCAACGCGCTCAAGGCGGGATTGAACCTTTCCGCAGGCACCACGTTCAACGCCGCGGGCGGAGTGGACTACTCCAAGTTCGACTTCTCCCGCACCAGTGCGGATGCAGGCCTGGAACTGGATCTGCCGCTGCCCTCCAACCGTCTGCCGCAACGCAACACCTACCGCAATGCCTTCATCAACTTCGAACGCCAGATTCGCAACCTCTCACTGGCGCTGGACAACGTCCGCGTGGACATCAACGAGGGCCTGCGCGCGATGAACCAGTTCCAGCGCGAATACAAGATCCAGCAGGAGGAACTGGCGCTGGCCAACCGCCGTGTCGCCTTTGAAACGGAGCTGTTCAACGCCGGCCGCTCGGAAATCCGTAACCTGCTCGAAGCCCAGGTGGCCCAGATCAACTCGGCCAACGACATCTCCAGGACACTGGTGAACTTCCATGTCGCACGGCTGCAGTATCTCGTGGATCTTGGGATTCTGGACATCGATCTGGACCGCTTCTGGCTGCACGAAAAGCCGGTCATGGCCAAACTGAACCTGCCGGATATGAAAACCAGCGACACCACCGATGAGCTGACGCCGCCCGACCAATTGTTCAAATGAATCCAAAAGCACCCAAAACCTTCCTTGATCGTCTGCGGGCCATGCGCGGTCGCAAGCGCATCCTTGTCACCGTCGGGATCATCGCCGTGTTCGGCGTGCTTTACATGTTCAAGTCCGGTGATGAAACAACGGACAAAAACCAGTATTTCATCGTCAAACGCGGTAATTTCTCCGTCAGCATCACCGAGGGCGGATCACTGCGCGCCGTCAACGAGGTGGTCATCCGCAGCGAGGTCGAGGGCACGCCACGCATCATCAAGCTTGTCCCTGAAGGCACCGTGGTGAAGCAGGGCGACCTTCTGGTGGAGCTGGATTCCGCGGATTTGCGCGACCGGATGCAGGGCCAGCAGTTGCAGGTGGAGCAGGCCCAGTTTTCCTATGATGCGTCGGTCCAGGATTTGTCGATCCAGAAAAGCCTCCACGACAGCAACATGAAGGAGGCGGAATTGAAGGTGCTCTTTGCCGATTCCGATCTGGAGAAGTATGAGCAGGGGGACATGCTACAATTGATCAAGACGGCCACCAATGCCGTGATCATCGCGCAGGAGGAGCTTGCACAGGCCAGGGACCGCCGGGACTGGACAGAGAAGCTGCTCAAGCAGGAATTCGCCACCAAGTCGGAATTTGACAAGGATGATCTGGCCATGAAACGGGCGGCCATCGCCCTGGAGAAATCCAGGACAGAGTTCGACCTGCTCCAGCGCTACGACATCCCCAAGAAAAGGCTTCAGTTGAAGGCCAATCTGGACAGCGCCAAAAAGGAGCTCGAACGCATCAAACATCGGGGTGAGGCATTGATCGCCCAGCAGGAACAGACGGTGAATTCTCGTCAGCGGGCGCTGGAACTTCAGAAGGAGAAGCTCGCCGAGATCACCCGGCAGCTGGCATTGACGAAGATCGTCGCCCCCCAGGCCGGCATGGTGGTGTATCCGTTCAGTGACCGCTACAGCAGCAGTTCCGCCATGATCGAGGAGGGCGCCCAGGTGCGGCAGCGGCAGGAGTTGATCAAGCTTCCTGACACCTCGCAGATGCTGGTCGAGATCAAGGTGCATGAATCCTATGTGAACCAGATCAAACCCGGATTGCCGGCCAATGTGACGATTGATTCGATTCCGGACGCCTCCTACGACGCGGTTGTCCGCAAGGTGGCGGTGCTGCCGGACACACAAAGCCGCTACTCCAATCCAAATCTGAAGGTTTACTCCACCGAGGTTCTGATCACGGATGTGCTGCCAGACATCAAGCCCGGGGTCAGTGCGCGCGGGGAGATCATCATCACCAACCTGATGGGCGTCATCACCGTGCCCATCCAGGCCGTGACCACGCTCAAGGGCAAGCAGGTGTGTTACGTATCCGCCGGCTTTGGCGACCCGTCGCCGATCCAAGTCGAGGTGGGCATGTTCAACGACCGCTTCATCGAAATCCGGAGCGGCCTGCGCGAGGGTGACAAGGTGTTGCTGACCCCCCCCTTGAACACGGAGTCCGGCAACGACGAGGCGGCCCTGGAAAAGAACCTCAGCAAAAAGCCCAGGGAGTTGAAACCCGAGGAACTGCCGGCCACAAGCAAGGGAGCTGCACAAGGGGGCTACGGCGGCCTCCCCGGCCAGCGCGAACGATCATCGGATTCCGGAGGTTCCAACGCGGAGCGCAAATCCAAGAAATCCTCCGAAGAACGTCCCGCCCGCCCCGCGAAGTCTCCCGGCACCTGATGAGCAGCCAGCCGATCATCAGCCTTCGTGGGGTGCGCAAAACCTACCACCTCGGGGAAGTGGACGTGCATGCCCTGCGGGGCGTGGACCTGGATGTCCAGAAGGGCGAATACGTCGCCATCATGGGCCCGTCCGGATCGGGCAAATCCACCATGCTCAACGTGCTCGGCTGTCTCGACCGCCCCACTGCGGGCAGCTATTTTCTGGGCGGGGATGATGTGGCACAAATGGAGGACAACGAGCTTTCCGACGTGCGCGGCCGAAGGCTGGGTTTCATCTTCCAATCCTACAACCTCATCGACCAGCTCACCGTGGTGGAGAACATCCACGTCCCGCTGTTCTATCAAGGCAAGGATCTCGATGACACCCGTGAATGGTGTGAGGAACTGGCGCGCCTCGTGGGGCTGGGGGAGCGGCTGGATCACCGCCCCAAGCAGCTATCCGGCGGCCAGCAACAGCGTGTGGCCATTGCGCGCTCCCTGGTGAACGACCCCCTTATGATCCTGGCCGACGAGCCCACGGGGAACTTGGATTCAAAAACCGGCGCGGAGGTTCTGGACATGATCGACCGCCTCAATGCACAGGGCAAAACCATCGTGCTGGTGACCCACGGCGGGGAGGTCGCCGAAAGGGCGCACCGCGTGGTGCACATGAAGGACGGCGTGATCGACCGCCAGGTCATCAACAAGAGCGTCAGTCCCGCCAGGGCGCCCTCGGCAATTGCAACTGCATGATAGCCTTTCGCGCCATACGCACCGTCCAGCTCGGCATCAAGAGCCTGCTGCTCCACAAAATGCGCTCGGCCCTGACGATGCTGGGCATCATCTTTGGCGTGTGCTCGGTGATTGCCATGCTGGCCATCGGTGAGGGCGCGTCCTACGAGGCGCAGGAAACCATCAAGAAGCTGGGCAGCAACAACATCATCATCCGCAGCGTGAAACCGCCCGAGGATGACCGCCCCAGCACGGGGACGCGCAGCTTCGTCGTGGAATATGGCCTCAAGTATCGCGATGCGGAGCGCATCCTCAAAACCATCCCGGCCGTTTCCAATGTGATTTCCGCCCGCATCATTCGTGACAATGTCCGCTTTGACCGCGCGTATGCGCCGGCGCAGATGGTGGGCACCGATCCGGGCTATTTGAACATCGCCGGCCTTGAAATCGTCCGGGGACGTTTCATCAGCTCCACGGACGTCAAGTTTCACCGCAATGTCTGCGCCATCACCGTCAGCCTCGCGCAACGGCTGTTTCCCTATCAGGATCCCCTGCGGGAGGCGGTCACCATGCGCGGGGAGGTTTACGAGGTGATCGGGCTGGTGCGCGAACGCAGCACCGCGGAGAAG
>CAYQCZ010000320.1:0-4240 GCA_964415955.1 uncultured Verrucomicrobiota bacterium
TGCCGCAAACCGATTGCACCTCCTGCGGCGAGTTGACCGGCAAGGACGCGCAGTGCCGCGCGCTGGTCGCCGGCGGCAACGTCCACGAAGCCGTTCCCGCCAAACTCATCCGCAAGGCCGTCTGCCAGGTGGCGGCCTGCTGCAGTGATGACTCCGCCTGCGATGGTGGGTGTGGCGGCGGCAAGCGAATGGCGAAACCCACGAAGACACGGGCTGGCGCCGCATCAGCCTGTTGCGCTTGAAATCGACACGCGTGCGGCGACGATGGAATCGCGGCAGGACGATGAACGACGCACTCGAACAGGTTTGGAGCGAACTCGCCGGACGATTGCGCGCATTCATCCGGCGCCGCGTGGCCGACGACGCGCAAGCCGAGGACATTCTACAGGACGTGTTCCTCAAGCTCGTCCGGCGCGCTGGTGAACTTCCGGTGCCGGCAAAGTTGCAGGGATGGGTTTTCCTCATCGCCCGCAACGCGATCATTGACCATTACCGCACGCGCAAGGCGACCGTCGCCTTGCCCGAGACGCTGGCGGACGAGTCGGATGTCACGGCGGAGGAAGTGGAGGGCTTGAACGCCGCTCTGCGCCGGATGATTCGCAGCCTGCCGGAGCCGTATCGCGAGGCGGTTCGTTTGACCGACATCGAGGGTCTCTCACAGGTGCACCTGGCAAAGCGGCTGGGCATCTCGGTCTCGGGCGCGAAGTCGCGGGTGCAGCGCGGCCGCCAGGCGCTCAAGCAAATGCTGCTCGAGTGCTGCCGCTTCGAGTTCGACCGGCGCGGCGGCATTGTGGAGTGCGCACCGCGGGACGACCATTGTCCGGAGTGCGCACCGCCAACGCCCAAGCGCGGGGGGATCCCCGCCGGCCTAGGCTCACGCCCGAAACATTCGCCAGGGAAACAGCGGAACCATCAACGGTGGCGAGACGACTGACCGCGGTTCCAGTGAACTCCATCGCGCGCTCTTCGCTCGCCCGGCGTCGGCAAAACTCCCGCAACGCCATCCGGCCGGCCGTCAGCCGATCGCGTCGCGAATGCGCTTCGAGAGGTCCGTGTCGGGGGCGCGGGATCCTTTGAGGTAGAAAACGCTCGCGGCGAGGAAGCGGTCGCGCACGGCGGGCGAAACGTGAAAATAATCCTCCAGCACGGCCGAGCTGAACTTGTAGTCGTGGGAGTCGTTGCCCTTGAGATAAATCAGCCGCTGCGCCGCATCCATGAACGGGCGGACCTGCCCGCTGGTTTGCAGCCAGGCGAGCGCCTTCTGCGCGGCGACCATCTTGTTGCGGCTCACGTCGGCGAAGATCTCCTCCACGGCGGCCTCGCCGGTGGCTTCCGGCGTGAGCGGTTCGAACTGGTCGATCAACGGTTTCGCCGTCTTGCCCGCGCCAAGAACGTTGTTGCGAAACAGCACGAGGAAGGCGGCGTTCTGCAGCAGGAGCAGCCGGCGCGTTTCATCCGTGGCACAATTCTGAAAAGCGTAGTGCAGTGCATTGGATGACGTCACGGAATGAAGCGATTGAATGCCGGGATTGCGCATCAGCAATTCTCCCGCGAACGGCAGGAAGGCGTCGGTGAGGGATTTCGGGGACGCGCCGCGATTGAGGAGTTCCACCACCTTGCGGCTGGCGTCGGCGTCGCCGCCCTCACGCAGCGTGGTGAGCAGTTCCTGCATGGCCGCGGGGTCGTCCTTGCCGGTGGACCAGCCGGTTTTGATCTGGCTGACGAGTTCCGCGTTGCGGCGAAATGGGCGGTCCGCGGCGAAGTCGCCCCTGGCCGGGTTGCCGTCCCGGCCACGATCGAGCAGGCCGTAGGCGAGTGCGCGCAGCACGGGTTCCGCGTGGCGCCAGCCGATGGTCTGGAGCGTGCGAAAGGTGTTCGCCACATAAATGGCCTTGTGTGCGATGTCACGGAAATCGCGGGCGCCGTAGCGGGCAAACAGCTCGAAGCACTCCTGCGCGCCGAGGTGCCGCGCCATGCTGCACGCGGCGGCATCGCTGGCGGCTTCGTCCCAATTGTCCATCGCCTCGATAAACGCCGCTCTGGCCCGGTGCGCGGGTGGAACCTTCGATTCATCCACAGCGCCCATCGTCCAGTCGCCTTCACGCACATCCCGGGCCTGCGATGACTTGAATTGATCGACGGCCCAGAAGATGGGAAGCCAGCGTTCATGATCGGGCGAGTTCATGCTCGCCAGGTGCGCGGAGTTGACCACCAGCACGGCGTGAAACTTGAAGCCGACGGGACGCGGCTGGATGTTGCGCATCCCCGCGAGCAAGATGGCGGCGAGCAACTGCGGATAAGGCAGTCCCGCCTTCACGCGCGTCGCGACCTCCCCAAGCACGCGTTCGCGCGAGGTGTCCTCCAGCAAGCGGACCAGCGGCTCGAGGTCCGGACTGAACCGCACAACATCGGGCCCAGGCACGACCTCGGCTGCGGACACAAAAGGGAGACCGGGGATCAAACCGGCCATGGCCAGCCCGCTGCCTGCGCCAGCCATGACGGATGACTTGAGAAATGCACGGCGCGTGGTGGGTGGGTTCATAGGCTGCGCTTTGGGAGGAATATGTCTGAACATCGCGAAATGCGGTGGAAACTGCAAGCAATAGCGGTTTGTGACGCAGCGAGCCTGGCAAAGGATTTCCAGAACCCGCTGGTGGGAGCGCCCGGAAACCCAGTCTTTCACGGAGGATGTTTCCATCCCGCTTGACCGGTGTGACGCTGCTTGCGACAACTGCATCATGCAACTTCTTCCATGCGCCGGTTTGGCGCTGCTCGTGACTTCATTGGCATCCATCGGTGCGGATTTCACGCTGCACAGCTTCAAGAAGCAGCAACTGGACAAGCATTACTGGAGCGAGGGGGCGGCGCTGGGCGATCTCAACCGGGACGGCAGGCCCGATGCCATTTCCGGACCCTACTGGTGGGAGGGGCCGGACTTTACGAAGCGTCATGAGATTTATCCTCCGACCAAAACCACGAAGACCAAAAACCAGGAGGGCAGGGAGGTGGAGTTTCCCGGTTTCGAGGGTGCCTTCGGAAGCCGCAACGCTTATGCCACCGACAACTTCTTCGCGTTCACTTACGACTTCAACGGCGACGGATGGAATGACGTGCTGACCTATGGCCTGCCGAACACGCCCGCCTATCTTTACCTCAATCCGAAGGGCAAGGAGCAGCACTGGGAGCGTCACACCGTGCTCGATCACGTGGACAACGAGTCTCCGACGTTCATCGACCTTACCGGCGACGGCAAACCCGAGATCGTCTGCAATTATGAGGGCAACTTTGGCTACGCCTCGCCGGACTGGAGCAATCCGACGGCAAAGTGGAAATTCACGCCCATCACCGAAGGCGGCAAGTGGCAGCGCTTCACACACGGTCTGGGTGTCGGCGACATCAATGGAGACGGACGCCTGGATGTGATGTTCAAGGACGGCTGGTTCGAGCAACCAGCGTCACTGAAAGGCAATCCCATCTGGAAATACCACAAGGTCTATTTCGCCCCCACGGCGGCACAGATGTATGCCTACGACGTCAATGGTGATGGCCGCGCAGATGTGATTACGGCGCTGGCGGCGCATGGTTATGGTCTGGCCTGGCACGAGCAACTGGCGGAGAAGGATGCCGCAGGCTCGCCGACGTGGCGCTCGCATGTGTTCATGCACAAGCAGCCGGAGGAGAACCGTTATGGCGTGCGCTTTCCCGAGCTGCATGCGGTGGAGTTGTTCGATGTGGATGGCGACGGCCTCAAGGACATCGTCACCGGCAATTGTTACTGGGCGCATGGTCCGGCGGTGGCCCCCGGGCCGGGCGAGGAGGGCGTGCTCTACTGGTTCAAGCTCGTGCGCAACGGCAGCCAGGTGGACTGGGTGCCCCATCTGATTGACGACAACTCGGGAGTCGGCCGCCAGATCGGCACCGGCGATGTGAATGGGGACGGCAGGCCGGATTTCATCATCGGCAACAAGCTGGGCACATTTGTCTTCACGCACCAGTCGAAGAAGGTTTCCGAAGCCGAATGGAAACAGGCGCAGCCGCCGGTGAAGTTTGCCGATGCGAAGGACCAGTCGCTTGAGAAAATGACCGTGGTGGTCCACACAGTGCGGCCCAACGGCACCGGTTTGGCGGTGAAAGGGCCCGAACCCGCCGTGCCCAGGGCGAGCATTGCCAAGGGCGGTGTGCTGCCCAAGGGCGGTGTGCTGCCCAAGGGCGGTGTGCTGCCCAAGGGCGGTGTGCTGCC
>CAYQCZ010000320.1:4340-5325 GCA_964415955.1 uncultured Verrucomicrobiota bacterium
CAAGGGCGCGGATGGCAGGCCACTGAACCTTGATTTCGAGACGGGGTCGCTCAAGGACTGGAAGGCCGATGGCAATGCGTGGGAGGGCCAGCCGGTGAAGGGCGAGATTGACCAGAAACGACCGTCGGGCGCGGGCAAGTTCGCGCAGCCGGAGGGGCAATACTGGATTGGCGGTTACGAGGTGAAACGCGACACGCCTACCGGCACGCTGACCTCCGCGCCGTTCAAGGTGACCCATCCATGGGCGGCGTTCCGCATCGGCGGCGGTTCACACAACGAAACACGCGTCGAGTTGGTGCGGGCGGACACCGGCAAAGTCTTCCTGACCGCGCATGGAAAAAACTCCGAGACCATGCTGCCGTTGATTGTGGACCTCAAAGATCATCAGGGTCGCGACATCTTCATCCGCATCGTGGACGAGCACACCGGCGGCTGGGGCCATGTGAACTTCGATGACTTCAAATTCTATCCTGAGAAGCCGCAGTTCACAGGGGCGCTTGCCATGGCGGCTGCGGAAGGTGTCGCCCCCAAGCCTGAACTGCCTCCCGATGCGGTGAAGTTCGCGGGGCTGTCACCCGAGGACGCTGCGAAGGAGATGACGTTGCCGCCCGGTTTCAAGGCTCATGTGTTCGCCGCCGAGCCGGATGTGAAACAGCCCATTGCGTTCACCATCGATGACAAGGGCCGCCTGTGGGTGGTGGAGAATTACACGTATCCGCATCGCCAGCCCGAGGGGAAGGGCACGGACCGCATCCTTGTGTTCGAGGACACGGACGGCGACCACAAGTTCGACAGGCGCACGGTGTTCTACGAGGGGCTGAACATGGCCACGGCCATTGAGTATGGCTTTGGCGGTGTCTTCGTGGGTGCGGCGCCGTGGTTGATGCACATTCCCATCAAGGAGGACAACGGCGCACCCAGGGCAGGCGAACCGAAGATTCTGCTTGAGGGCTGGGCCTGGCACGACACGCACGAGACCTTGAAC
>CAYQCZ010000320.1:5335-5577 GCA_964415955.1 uncultured Verrucomicrobiota bacterium
AACAGTTTCCAGTGGGGGCCGGACGGCTGGCTCTACGGCTGCCACGGCGTGTTCACCCATTCGCACGTGAAACGGCCCGACCAGCCGGACAGCGAACGGCAGTTCATCAACGCCGGCGTGTGGCGCTATCACCCGGTGAAGAAAACCTTCGAGGTGTTCGCCGACGGCACGAGCAATCCGTGGGGCATCGACTTCAACGAATACGGCCATGCCTTCATCGAGGCGTGCGTCATCCCGCACTT
>CAYQCZ010000321.1:0-4840 GCA_964415955.1 uncultured Verrucomicrobiota bacterium
CGATACATCACGCTCTATGCGGCGGCGAAGGCGGATCTCGGCCGGACAGTCGATGAACAGCTTGAAGTCAAAGAAGCCGCGCAGGGCCTCACGATGGTACAACCAGAGGCCGTCAACAATGAGGACGGACTTGACAGGCAGCGATGACGCCGTGGCAAAACGGGTGTGAGTGGTGAAATCATAACGGGGAGCATGGACCTCAGCCGCTCCGTTGCGAAACGCTTCCAAGGTCCGCAGGAGGACCGGCCAGTCGATCGCGGCGGGATGGTCAAAATTGATCCGGGCCCGGCGTGCTGGCACCAGATGCGCAAGGTCACGATAAAACTCATCTAGGGAAATCCCAGAGGCCTTCCCCGCAAGCTGTGCCATCAGGTGCTCGGCCAGCCACGTCTTGCCCGAACCGCTTCCGCCCACGATGCCGATCATGCAGATGCTGTGGGGATGAACTTCCCGGTTTGTCATGATGTTGGCCCCCGGATGACGCGACCAAACATGTTCTCCAGTCCGTCCATGTAACCGGAGAAATCAAACTTCTCATTCACCATCTGACGCCCGCATTCCCCCATCCTTCTCGCAAGTGACCTGTCCGCCAGCAATTGTTCGACACGCGCCGCATAACTCCGGACATCCATCCACGGAACGAGAAAACCGTTCAGACCGTCAATCAGCCACTCCTTGATTCCACCCGCGTCGAACGCCACCACGGGCAGGGCGTGATGCATCCCCTCCAGGCCGACGGCACCGAATGGTTCGGGCCACACCGAGCTCATCACCATGACGTTGGCTCTGCCGTAATAGGACTGGAGTTTGTCCTGACTCACATAGCCCTCAAAATGAACACGGTCGCTCAATCCCAGTTCACGGGAGAGCGCTTCACAATGAGCGCGATGGTCCCCGTCTCCCAGGATGAGACATTGAAAGTCGGACCTGACATGCTTGAGCGCGCGCAAAAGGACATCAACGCCCTTTCCCCGGATGATCTGTCCACTGTAAATCAGCAAATCGGTCTCATCCGTCAGCTTCTTTGGAACAACTTTCGCCCTGGGTGGTACCGGCGCGTGAATCTCGATGTTTTCCCCGTCAAAGTCATTGCGGAGCAGTTCCTCCTTCATGTAATTCGTCGCCACAATCAACCGGTCAAACCCGCGGTTGAGCTTGAGCTCCTGCTTCCGATTGAGATAACTGACCCATTTCAACGGAAATCCGGCACCGGCATTGCGCCCGATGCATCCGCCGCATGGAAACACACAGAACGCGGACAACGACCGGGTGCAGATCTGCCGGCTGAAATGTCCGTAGCGACACCCTCTCAGGCAGTATGATTCGTGATCATGAACCATCCGGACCACCCGCCGGCCAGATTTTTCCAGGGTCGTCAGCACGCCGACATCCGACATCTTGTGGACGTAGGTTGAATCGGGCTGGAAGCGATCAATGGCGGATTTCACAGAGTCTCTCCCGCCCAATGCAAAGCGTTCCTCAAACAGGTTCTGCCACTGCGGCTCACCTTTTCCGGTCGAAGGACCGTGAACGATGCCAACCGTGTGTCCCCGCCGCTTCAGCTCTGTCGCGGTGTGGAACATGTTGGATTCCGCGCCCCCCAGCGAACCGAAGCATTCATGGACAAAAAGAAGTTTCATAACCGGGACCAGCTCATAATCCGCACCGAAATTGTCATCAGGATTTAACCTCATCGTCTTTGAGGGGGACGGGTTTCGTCACATGGATGAAGCTAGCTGCAGGAGACATCCAATCAAAGTGGGAGATACCCCCGAACCTCGGCCTGCCTTACCCCTTGGGACATGGGGTATATCCTTCCGTCTCACCTGACCTTGGGACCGGACACCGGATTGATTGCGCCGACAATCCTTCTGCCATCCGGAAGGAGTGCTTCCGCTTCAATCCAGCCGGAAGTGGGTCGGTTTCCTTCCAGAGTAAGCACGGTCGAATGCGACACCCCGGTGGATGGGGTCTCCCAGACAATCCGGGCCGCCGCGAGATCCACATCCGGTGCCACAAGCCGGGCCGCTGCTCCGCCCGGGCCACCGTCGCCCGTGATGAGTATCTGGCCTGTTGCGGCCTTCCACGGTTGTCGCTTGAACTCCGTCCTTCCCATCAGAAATGACGCTGCCGCAAGGGCGCGTGCCTGATCCACGATCACAAATTCCGTCTGCACATTGAAGCTGTCGCCCCAACGGTCGTAGATCGGATAAGGATGGCTGCCGGAACCGTCCGGAGGGAAGGTCATCGCGCCCAACTCCTGCTTGTAGAGATCGAGCCAGCCAAAACCTCCCTGCAGGTTTCCAATGGGAATTCCGCCCGGCGGCAACACACGGCGGTCCGTCTGGGCGAATTGGTGGACGATCTCCTGCGGCGTGTTGAAACCAAGGCCGGTCACATAGCACACATTGACCGGATTGCATCCGAGTTCATAACTGAAGTTGGCCAGCAGTGCCTCCAGCAATCGGGGACGTAGATCGCGCTTTTCCGGATAATCCAGCTGACAGCCGACCGCCAGGTCAAAGGCCGCGCCCGAAGAAAAATACCAGCCCGCCGCGCGCACCCGCTTGGTTTCCACCGGAAAACTGGTGCCGTAGGCGCTTTGCCGCGAGCGCAGCATCTGGTCCTCGGCCGCCCGGGCCACCTCGTTCGCACACCGTGCAGCCATCAACGAATTGATCTGCTCCGGCCGGAGCCGTCCGCTCTTGCGGGCAAACGCATAACTCCGGGCCGCATTGCCAAAACCGTCGTACAACCGCCACCAGCCCCACTTGCGGGTCGCCGGGTCCTCCGGCCGGTACCATTCCCGGAACTTTTGATGATAACTTGCATCGCCCGTGGCGAGATACATTTCGCACGCCGCCCAGGCCAGTTCGTCATCGTGCATGAAGTCATTCCCGTAATGGGTGATCTTCTGGTAGGAGCCATCCTTGCCGTGCAGCGCGATGGCGCGCTCCAGAAACTGCCAGCCCTGCTTTGCCTGTGCAACATACGCCCCGGCGGTTTCGGGAAACTGTTTTCTGAACAGCGGTGAAGACCCGATCTGCGCCAGCGCGGCAACGGCGGCGGCGGTGACGGCCGTGGTTTTCGGCCACACGATCTGCGGGTCGCCCTGCTCCGGGGGCACGTTGTGCTCGTACCGGCGTTCGCGCGGATAAACCAGAAAGTAAAACCCGCCGTCGTCATCCTGCATTTTCGAAAGAAATGCCGCCTCCATGTTCGCTTCCTGCAACAGGTCGCTGAGGCCGTCGCCGCTTTCCGGAAGACCCAGATTGTCGAGCTCGCCCGCGCCCGGAAACGCATCGACCGCAAACACCAGTTGATGGATGAAGCCTGCGCTGTTGATCGTGTACTTGCTGTAATCACCGGCGTCGTGGTGCCCGCCCGACACGTCAATCTTCCCCTGCCTGACAAACGGATACAGACTGGATGCGAAGTCCTTCAGGGGGGGCGCGGTGTGCCGGGGATTGTTGGTGGCATCGGCCGAATCCTGCAGGAGAAAGGCCTGGCTCTTGACGAACTGCGCGGTGGGAACCTCGGCCATCTCCCGGTGACAGGCGGCATGGACAAACCGGGTGAAGGGCAGGGAATTGCTGTGGCCACAGCGCTGATGATAGATGCCGAGCGCATACGTCCTGGCCAGCAACGCCGGATAGCCCGCATCAATACGGAAAGGATAGGAAACACCCAGTCCAGCGACCGACAGCCGATACTCACCCGCATTCGTGAAGGCGGAGAAATCCGCCGCCAGCACCTGCTGGTAACAGGGAAAGGGAAACCCCTGATCGCGGCGCACCGTGAGCGGTCCCTGGAACACCTCGCGCCGCCCGTCGGAAGTCAGAAGCCGGAACGCATCCGCCCCGGGCACCTCCAGCTCGCCGCGGCTGCCGAGGTACAATCCTACCATCGCGACCTTGTAATCCTGCGGTTGATACCCTGCCTGATTGACATGGATCGCCTCGCTCAACCGTTGGCTGTCATTGGTGGCGAGCAACCGCGTGTCCTTGCCCCACAAGACGCCCGAGGGGTTTTTCACCTCAACGACCTGCCCCGTTGCAAGGGGTGTTTTCAGGCGGAGATAAAGATGGTTGCCGATCCGCAGATCACGAACCAGCAACGGCGCATAGACCACCCGCCGTTTGAAACCGATCTCCCCCACGGCGACCGGTTGTCCGTCGGCTGAAACAACCATGTCCCCTGCTCCCGGCAATCGCAACGCACCCTCCGCATCAACAAAATCCCAGTCCACCACCGGCCCATCGGCTTCCTTGGAATTAATGTGCCGGATTTCAATTTCCTCTGGCGACACAATCAGCAACGAGAAGTCGCCTTTGGCGGGCAACCGGGTGTAGTCATCCGCGACGCTCTCCGTTCGGGAAGACAGGACCGACACGAGCAACAGGAACTTGGGAAGGCATCGCAGCAACATTTTTCGAGCCTGCCGCACCGGGCCGGTCACGCCTATCGGGGTTTCACCCCAGCCCACCGCACCGGCACGGTTCGATCGCGAAGATGTGCCAACCGCAAATGGACGCGGATGGGATGGAACCGGCCTGAGCCCGCTGTGTCCGGCGGCCAATCCCATTTATCAGCGATCCATGATTCCGCCCTTTCACTCAAGGATGTGTGATGAACTCCCTGTTCGGCTGCATCGCTCGTGCGGAGCATCTGACCGGCATTCAATGGGGAAAAGGAGATCGCTCGGAGTCGGCTTCCGCTCCCGCATCCTGGACAACGTGGACCTCGGCTTCGCTTATGAGAAGGCCGTCATCAAGCCCGAGGGCCTCTTTGATGACCGCTTCACCTTCGATATTTGCATCCGCTTTTGACGGCCTTTTTG
>CAYQCZ010000321.1:4850-5569 GCA_964415955.1 uncultured Verrucomicrobiota bacterium
TCGGAGACGGCTTCCGCCAGGACTGCCGCGCGATCAAGCCGCAGGACAAGCCTGCGGTTAATTGGTTACGCACACCCGATAGAAGCGCTGCTTCGAGGCGCCCGTATCCGTGTCCAGCCAGGAGGTGACCGTGGCGGTGGCCGCAACAGCACCGCTCAGATCCGTCCAGATGGTGTCTGCCAGATTATTTTTGCCGAACACGCGGTAGGTTTTCCCCACGGTGCTGCTCCACGTGAGGCGCATGTTGCCGGTCTCCTTCTTGACCGAAGTGATGGGAACGGCATTGCCGGAGATCGCAATGCTGGAGCTGGCTGGAGTTCCGGTGACATAGGCCGCATTCGCAACAACCCCGAGCGTTGCCGTCTTTGCGCCCGTCACCGCCGAGGATGCCTTCGGCGTCAGCGTGAGGGTGGTGGTTGCGCTGCCCGCCGGAATCGTGACCGAAACCGGCAGCAACACGTAGTCGCTGCCATTGGTGGCGGTGCCGCTGTAGGTGACGTTGACCGCCAGCGAGGCGCTGGTGGCTCCGGTGCGCGTGACGGTAAAGGCGCCCGTATCGGGACCGACCAGCGACGCACTGGCATCAGTCGCAGCCACGCTGACCGACGGCAGGACTGCGGCGGCGTCGTTGTCCTGGATCGTCACCGTCGCGGATCCCGCGGAACCGATCTGGTAGGCGGCATTGACGGACAGCGTCAGCACGACCGTCTCCGGACCTT
>CAYQCZ010000322.1:0-5547 GCA_964415955.1 uncultured Verrucomicrobiota bacterium
CAACCCGGCACACCGGAGTTCGTGAACACCTGGGTGAGCTGGGGCGCGGGTCTGCGTGCGGCGCAGTTCATGGTGCTGGGCGCCACGGCGCGCGCCTTGTTGAAAGGCCGTTCCCACGCCACGGCGGATGACGTCCGCAAGCTCGCCCATCCCACGCTGAGGCATCGCATTCTGGTGAACTACCGCGCCGAGGCCGAGGGCGTCACCGTGGGCAAGGTCATCGACCGGCTGCTCGACGAAGTGAAGCCGGGCGCGACTTCAGCTCATTAACCCGCAATCCCCGCGTTCCTGTGGCCGCCACCCAGAGCCCAGCCGGTCATGCGACCGACCGCCAGGCGTCGTTCATCGATCCGGCGGCGTTGATGGCCATCCGCAGTCTCGAACTGCGCGCGCGTGTGGTTGTGGAGGGCTTCTGGAGCGGCATTCACCGCAGTCCGTATCATGGGTTTTCCGTCGAGTTCACCGAATACCGGGCCTACACGCCGGGCGATGACCTCCGTTATCTCGACTGGCAGCTTTACGCGCGCAGCGACCGCTACTACATCAAGAAATTCGAGGACGAAACCAACCTCCGCTGCCACCTGCTGGTGGACAACAGCCGCTCCATGACCTTCGGCTCGTTGGACTGGACCAAGGCCGGATACGCCAACACCCTGGCTGCCACGCTGGCGTGGTTTCTGCATCAGCAAGGCGACGCCGTCGGCCTCCTCACCTTCGACCAGCAAATTCGCGAATACCTGCCTGCACGCAATCGTGCCGGTCATCTGCGCAACCTCATGCTGGCATTGGAAAAGCCGCCCTCCGGTTCCGCCACCGACCTGGCCTCGCCGCTCAAGCGCATGGCGGAAATCATCCACAAACGCAGTCTCATGGTGCTGGTGTCGGATCTGCTGGCACCCATCGACGCCCTTGAAAAGCAACTCGGCGTGCTCGCTGCTTCCGGACATGAGTTGATGGTGTTTCAACTGCTGGATCCGGCGGAGACGTCGTTTGCCTACGATCAGCCCGTGGTGTTCAAGGACGTTGAATCCGACCGCGAATTGTTCATCGACCCGCGTGCCGCCAAGGATGCCTACCTGAAGAAGTTGACCGCCCACAACGAAGCCGTTCAGTCCGTCTGCCACAAGCTGTGCGTGGGCTACCGCCGTCTTTCCACCGACCAGCCGATGGAGCTGGCGCTTTACGATTTCCTGCGGGAACGCATGCAACGTGGCAAGCTGATCAAACGCGGAGGGGCGCGCCGGTGAGCTTTCTTGCGCCATTGTTTCTGCTTGGAGCCCTGGCCGTCGCCGCGCCGGTCATCTTCCACCTCATCCGCCGCACGACGCGCGAGAAGCAGCCGTTCAGCTCGCTGATGTTTCTTCAGCCCACGCCGCCGCGCCTGACCAAACGCAGCCGTCTCGAACACATTTCACTGCTCGTTCTTCGCTGCCTGGTGTTCGTGCTGCTGGCGCTGGGTTTCTCAAGGCCGTTTTTCCCGCAATCGCTCACGGCGGACACGGAACGCGAGCAGACGCGCCGGATCGTGATCCTGCTCGATACCAGCGCCAGCATGCGGCGTGAGGGTGTGTGGAATGCGGCCATGGATGCCGCCTCACGGGAAATCCGCTCCGCGCGTGAAGGCGATCAACTGGCGCTGTTCGGCTTCGACCGCGACGTGCAGCGTCTGATGACCTTTGAGCAGTGGAACGCCACCGCAACGGGTGAACGCATCGCACTGGCGCTGAAACTGGCCGGGCAGTTGAAGCCGGGCTGGCAGGAGACGCAACTGGACCGCGCCATTCTCTCCGCCGTCGAAGCGCTGGAAGAGACCGATACACGCGATGCGCGGCGGAAGTTTTCCGGGCCACGCGACATCGTGCTGATCAGTGACCTTCAGGAAGGCGCCCGCACGGATCGTCTCCAGGCCTTTGAGTGGCCGGACGGCGTCACGTTGCGCGTGGAAACCATCAAGGCCCGCCGTCCCACCAACGCCGGCCTGCAACTGGTTGCCGGCCAGCCGTCAGGCGACGATGAAGGCGGTTCCACCTGGCGCGTCCGCGTCTCCAACTCCAGCGACGCCTCGCGGGATCAGTTTGCCATTGGCTGGGCTACGAAGAACGGCGACGGCTTTGTGGGCGATGCCATGGATGTCTATGTTCCGCCCGGTCAGAGCCGCGTGTTTCCACTGCCCAGGACCCCTGCCGGACTGCCCGAGGAACGCCTGCGACTGACCGGCGATGAGGATGATTTCGACAACACCGCCCATGTGATCCAGCCGCCCCCGCAGCAGGTGCGACTGTTGTATCTGGGCAACGAAGCGCCCGACGACACCACGGGTGGATTATTTTATCTGCAACGCGCGTTTCCATCCACGGCACGGCAGTCCGTTCAAGTGCAGGGCGTGCGTGCGGATGCTCCTGCGGCCGGTCTGGATTTTGCGAAAGCCGCGATGGTCGTGGCTGCGGGCAGACCTTCACCGCAGCAACTGGACGCGCTGCGCGAGGCGCTACAAGGCGGCCAGACCGTGCTGTTCACCCTGCGAGATACGGAAGACGCCACCGCCCTGGCACGGCTGACCGGCGTGGGTTCCATTCCCTGCACGGAAGCGGTGTTGGCCAATTACTCGCTGCTGGCGCGCGTGGACTTCGAGCATCCGCTGTTCAGGCCCTTTGCCGATCCGCGTTACAGTGATTTTGCCAAGATTGTCTTCTGGAAACACCGCCGCCTCGATACGAACGCCCTTCCCAACGCCCGTGTGCTGGCGGCGTTCGATGACGGCTCACCCGCCCTGCTGCAACTGGCCGCAGGCAAGGGCGTGCTGCTGGTGCTCACCTCCGGATGGCACCCGGCGGACAGCCAGTTTGCGCTGTCCACCAAGTTCGTGCCCCTGATGCATTCGCTGCTGCGCTTCAGCGGACTGGCCGCCGGGGAATCCCGTCGCCTGACCGTGGGCGATGCCCTCCCCATCCAGGCTTCAGACCAAACCCGTGCCGTCGTGCGCAAGCCGGACGGCACCAGCGTCCAGGCCGCGCCGGGCAGCGCATCCATCGTGGCCGATCAACCGGGCATTTACACCGTGCAGACCGGCGGTGAACCGCGCCGTTATGCCGCCAACATTGATCCTGCGGAAAGCCGCACCGCGCCCATGCCCATCGAAGACCTCGAACGTCTCGGTGTGCCTGTGAGAACAAGGGACACCACGCTCAAACCCACGGCTGCGGCGGCTGCGGCGGCCAGGCAGCAACTCCTGAACGCCGAACTGGAAGGGCGACAGAAACTGTGGCGCTGGCTCGTGGTCGCCGCATTGATCGTCCTTCTGCTGGAAACATGGCTGTCCGGAAGGCTGACAAGGCAGGCGGTTGGGGTGTAGGCAAACGGCATCGCTAATTATCGCGGAAAGAATTTTGCTTGCGGTCCAACTAAAAATGATTGCTTATGTGGTTCATTAATGAGGTCTGGGGTTTCAATCGTAATTTTTGGCTTGGCATTGTCAGGATGTAAGACGCATGCCCCGGATGGTTCGGTGAGGCGGCACTACTTCGGTTACACGGTTGTCACAATTCCAAAATCCGCACCTGAGCGTCCTGATTTTTATGTCCGGGATGTATCGAACTTTGGTGTTGCAGCGGGCGGTGGAACAGTCGGCCTAGGTTACAATCGGACAAAGGATGTGTGCTTACCGCCTGACGGTGCGGTTTACCTGGAGGTGGAAACGGATGCCCAGTTTGAGAAGGCTCGAAAACTGATAGAAACATACGAAGACATATGCATCAGAAAGAAAACAACCAAAGCCAACGAAGTAGCAAAGCCATAGGCACTATTGCACTTGGGTGTGCCCTGGCCACGGTCGGCTGCCAGCACTACAACGCAATCAACTTCGTCACCAATACCCAAGTAGGTGCAAAGGTGGGGGTGAACGCTGAAAAGATTCCCGAGATTCAAGTCGGCTATAATCGTCAGGAAGCGGCGCGTGTCCCTGTCTACCTGATGTCTAACGGGGCCAGCAATTCCTCCTCGACCGAAGACATCAATTCTATTTTGAGCCAGACACAAGCCAAATTGGAGGAAGCGAAGGCCAAGCCCGATGGGTCTGAGGAAAAAAAAGGAGCCATTAAATTTGCCCAAGACTTAATCGATGATGCTGTGTCAGTGGATAAAGACCTGCGATCAACAAAGTCTGCCTCTCCATTGTTAAAAAGAATTCAGGAAAGAGCCGGGAAATTGTCCGGCACTTCCAAGTCAGGCGAATTTGATGCTGTCAACGGCCTCATAGCCGCTGAAATCTCCAAGCAAGACTTCCATGAACAGGCAAAATTTATAGGGAGTCGCAAAGGTGATGAAGCTCGCGATGCTTACTCAGTGTTGGGCACGTTCAGCGGCGATATGAGCGGGTCATCAACCTCTGGCACAGGCCCGGAGGCAAAGTTGAAAGGTGGCATTGTTCAATACTTCGCCACTGGCGTGGCCGCTCAAGAGTTGGCTAAAAAAGGCGGCGCGGCATTAGTGTCCACTGCTGCCAACCCGCCCGGCAGGAAAGTCGATATTGAAGCACTCCTGAGTCCTGAACACGTTGCTAATGTTGCTAAATACGACGAATTGGTCTCCAAGAAGCTCACCAAGGATGTCGAGACTAAGAACAAGAAGTTCAAGAAAGACGATAAGGCTGAACTCTATGCTATGTATTTGGCATATGACCTGGGCGATACAATTTTAAATATCAAAGGCGATCCGTCGCGGGGTAATGATTTCAAGGCCATCATTTCCAAATTGGAAGACGCAACCAAATAGCAAACCAACACCTACACATTTATGACATACCAAGTAAAAACGATAGACATAACGAAATCAGCCGCTGAAATCGAAATTATTCTGAACCAAGCTAATAAGACGATTGTAAGCATCGTCGCTGATCAGGACGGGAAGAGGTTGATTGTAGTATTCGCAGTCTGAACAGGGTCCATCCACCGCCAGCCAAGGTTGCCAAATCGGTGTGGGATGGATGCTGTCTCACCGTCATGGCTTCGCGCTTTCTTTTCAGTCCTTTACTCGGCTTCAAGCAGGCACAGATGACGAGGTACGGACACTAGTTTCCCGAAAGCTACAAACGCAAACCATGCATTATGGTGAGTTGGTGGGAAGTAGTTTCGACTAAACTAAATTGGCAAAAATCTATGGGTAAAGAAGACATCGCCGCTTTGAAGTCAGATGTTTTTGATTGGGCCGATGACAAGCGCCTTGGGGCGTTGACCCAAGCCATGGAAAAAGTTCGTGGTAAAATTGATAGCTCCATCAGGTGGTATCGGACAGGCCGGGAAACAAAGCGAACCTTGGGGACTTGCACACGGTATGCATCGATTGCGTTGGGATTGGGTGCGACTGCGATCCCTACGATCAGCGAGATGGCACTGAAAAGCGGAGCAACCACACTGAGTTGGTGGCAGCGACCAGGGATGGCCACAATCATCGGCTTATTCGCTGGCGGTTTGCTTATTCTCGACCGATTTGCCGGGGGGGCGGCGCAAATTTTTTTCTGTAAATTCGTTGAGCCTCAAACTGAGGGCTGGG
>CAYQCZ010000323.1:0-5542 GCA_964415955.1 uncultured Verrucomicrobiota bacterium
CCACAGAGTGGCTGAATGAGGGTGAATACAGGCTGGATTTGCTGGGAGGACTGCACTTCCAGAAATGGCTATTCAAACCCGAGTCCCAGGCCCCGTCCATAACGCTCGAAGTCAGGGGCGGCTTGAGCAAATCTCCCATGTGGATACACGTCCGCCCGGGGGCGATAGCGCCAGTCATCAACTGGGTGTGAACAAGAAAAAGGCCGAGACAGTTTTCCTTATGAACCTATTTAAAAAGGCAAAAAGGCGCGTTGGCACCATGCTTCGGCAAGCTCTTGAGCCGGAGTATGAAAAAAAGAGTTATTCCCAGTGTGGTGAAGATCTGATCATGGAGTTCCTGCTCAAGGAGATTTTAAAAATCGAGCACCCCACCTATCTGGACATAGGTGCATGGCATCCCGTGAAATACAGCAACACCTATCTGTTCTACAAATCCGGAAGTCGGGGGGTGACTGTTGAGCCGAATCCTGAAATGCACGCACTGCACAGAAAGAAAAGACCGCATGACATCTGCCTAATGGCAGGGGTCGGGGGAAAATCGAATCCGAATCAGGAATTCTTCGTAATGGATGCAGGCACGTTATGCACTTTTTCAAAAGAAGAAGCTGAAGGCTGCGTGAATGCAGGACACCGAATCCTCAAAACCATCAGCATTCCGATTTTAGAAATGGAGAAGTTAATTGATGATTACTTCGAATACGCGCCCGATTTGGTATCGATCGACACCGAGGGGTATGAGATCACAATTATCGAAGCCATGGGGCTGAAATCGAGAAGGCCAAAGGCGTTATGTATCGAGACTCTGGAATATGCAGTAAACACTCATGGTGCCAAAGCTTCTGCGATAACAAACATTCTTGCGGACAGCGGATACGCACTCTACGCATCCACAAACATCAACACCATTTACGTGGACAACGGTGTCTTAAAGTGACAGCCCCGCCTTCCTGTAATCCCACCGCATTCGAAGCCCTGCTTGCATGTCTATAAAAGAACTGCTCAAGCGTTATGTCCGGGCCATCCAGTTCTGGGGCGAGTTCCGGCAGTTTTCCACGCTATCCGCAATAGGCTCGAAGCGCTTCGATATCCGGTGGGCAGAAAGGTTTCCATGTCTCGATGACGCGACCACAACAACCCCTTTTGATCACCATTATTTTTACCACACAGCTTGGGCTGCACGGGTCTTGTCTGAAACAAAGCCAAAGAGACATGTCGATATTTCCTCCGCTTTGTGGTTTGCAGGCATTGCGAGCGCCTTCGTGCCCTTTGAATTCTATGACTACCGCCCCGCACATGTGCGACTGGACAACCTGACAGCAGCAGCTGCCGACCTGACCAAGCTCCACTTCCCAGACGGCAGTATCGAATCGCTCTCATGCATGCACGTTGTTGAGCATGTGGGTCTCGGCAGGTATGGGGATCCGATCGCACCAGACGCCGATCTGATCGCCATGAGAGAACTGAGCCGCGTGCTTTCGCCCGGAGGGCAGTTGCTCTTTGTGACCCCTGTAGGCAGGCCGAGAATCCAATTCAATGCACACAGAATCTATAGCGTGGGAATGATCGAAGAATCCTTCACCGAATTGGACCTGGTCGAGTTCAGTCTTGTGCAGGATTATCCCGCGACCGAGGGCTTGATCCGGAATGCAACACGCGCCACCGCTGATAATCTTCGATACGGGTGCGGTTGTTTCCTTTTTCGCAAACCTTTGGAAACATGATTCGCGTCCGACTCCAAGGCGGGCTGGGCAACCAGATGTTCCAATACGCATTGGGGCGAACCCTGGCCGCCCGACACAAAGTGCCCCTCGTCTTGGATCTCTCGTTTTACGAGCAACAGTCACTCAGGCGGTTTGAACTGGAAGCATTCAACATCCAGGCGGACATCCACAAGAGCCGCCGCCAGTTGTTCAGAGAATCGCCATTGAACCCGCTGAACCTGATAAGTCTGCTGCGTTCAGGAGACAACGGGACGGGGGCCACAATGCTGCTTGAGGACACCACCGCAGGCGTGGATGCTCGCGTCTTTGATGCCACGCCTCCTCTGGTTCTGGATGGCTACTGGGCGTCCTACCAGTATTGGCGGGGCTGGGACGGATTCAGGACGGACTTCACACTGCGAAAACCGCTCTCGCCCAGTGCGTGTCAGTGGCAACATGCGATTGCGCTCCAGCCATCAGCCGCCATCCATGTGCGCCGGGGTGATTACGTCAATGATCCCAAGACCAGCGCGTTCCACCACGTTCAGGGAGTGGATTATTACCGGGAAGCCTGGAAAATGCTGGCTGCAAGGTCTGGCCGAGTGCGGCCATTTGTGTTCACGGATGATCCGGAATGGGCGGAGGCCAACCTGGATTTTCTGCCGGAGATGGCCGTGGTGCGGGGAAATCAGGACAGACCCGCTGAAGATTTGATTCTCATGTCGCAGTGCTCCCACCATATCATCGCCAACAGCACATTCAGTTGGTGGGGCGCCTGGTTGGGGCAGAACCCTGGGCAGGTGGTCATCGCGCCTGGCAGGTGGCTGAAGAATGCAGACCCGCATGTAAGAAATTTGGTTCCTAATGAATGGCAAGTCTTGTGAGCGACATAACTAGGTTTCCACGAAACCATGCATCACCCCCCCGTATCCATCCAGGTCACCAAAACGTGGCTGCCGCCGCTCGAGGAATACACCCGCCTTCTGGAGGGGGTCTGGGCTCGCGGATGGATCACGAACAACGGCCAGCTTGTCCAGGAACTGGAGTCCCGTCTTCGGGAGTTCCTTGGTGCGCAACATGTGGTGCTCGTGAACAACGGCACATCCGCGCTCCAGATCGCCCTGCGTGCCCTTGGCGCGAGCGGCGAGGTCATCACCACTCCTTTTTCCTACGTGGCCACCACCGGAGCCATTCTCTGGGAGCATTGCCAGCCGGTCTTCGTGGACATCGAGCCGCGCACCTTCTGCATCGACCCGGCCTTGATTGAGGCCGCCATCACCCCGCGCACGTCGGCCATCCTGGCCACGCATGTGTATGGCTACCCGTGCGACGTGGAGGCCATCCAGAAGATCGCTAACCGGCACGGACTGAAAGTGATCTACGACGCCGCGCACGCATTTGGTGCGCAATACCAGGGGCGAAGCCTGTGCGGTTTTGGTCATGCCAGCGCACTCAGTTTTCATGCCACCAAGCTTTTCCATACCATCGAAGGTGGAGCCATCGTCACAAACGATGCTGCCCTGGCCGAACAATGCCGCCTCATGCGTGCATTTGGCCATCAATACGACGACCACAAATGTGTGGGGATGAATGCCAAGATGTCCGAGCCTCATGCAGCGATGGGCTTGTGCGTGCTGCCACGCATTGGAGAATTCATTGCCGCACGCAAGGCCTTGTCCAAGCAGTATGACACCCTGCTGGCAGGCTCCGGTCTGCAGCGTCCGGTGTGTCCGGCAGGCTGCGAATACAACTACGCGTATTACCCGGTGGTCTTTCCCACGGAATCGGCCCTGTCGAAGGCAAAGGCAGCCCTGGAATCACAGCAGATTTTTCCACGGCGTTACTTCTGGCCCTCCTTGAACACCCTGCCCTATGTCAAAAGGACCGCCTGCCCTGTGTCCGAGGACGTAGCGACCAGAATTATGTGCCTGCCGCTGCATCCCGAACTCGCCTCCCAAGTCGTCCAACAGGTCTCCAGTTTGTTGGAGAAGCTGAAATGAAAGAGGCCAAAAAGCTTTTGCTATGGGGTGCTGGCGGCCACGCGATGGTGGCCGCCGAAATTGCTTCGCTAACTGAATCCTTTTCACTTGTCGGGTTCATAGATGACACCAAGGCGTCCGGCGACAGCCTGCTTGGAGTGCCGGTCTATCAGACCTTGTTCGTCGCTAAGGAGGCTCAACCAGACTGCTGCCATCTGTTGGTGGCCATTGGGGACTGCAACAACAGGATGCTGCTAGCAAACAAAGCAATTCAATCAGGTTACCATCTGGCAACACTCATCCACCCTAGAGCAGTGGTTTCCAAAACGGCCGATCTCGGCTGCGGCACACTCATTGCCGCTGGTGCTGTGGTTGGAACAAACGCCAGAGTCGGCCAAAATGTGATCATCAACACATGTGCCAGCGTAGATCATGACTGTGTCGTGTCTGACGGGGTTCACATCTCCCCAGGCGTCCGGCTTGCTGGCAGGGTTCGTGTCGGCAGGGGAACATGGATTGGAATCGGGGCTGCCGTCATTGATGGAATGGAAGTCGGTGAAGGTGCCATCGTGGGGGCGGGTGCGGTGGTTGTGAGTTCGATACCTGACAGCGTTGTGGTCGTTGGCGTCCCGGCGCGGATCAAAAGGCGGTTGGATGCATAACTCCCGAACGATCACGGCCTCGGTAGTTCTCATCACCTACAACCACCGGGCATTTATCACCCAGGCACTGGACAGTGTTCTGAGCCAGCAGACGAATTTTCCCGTGGAGGTGATTGTGGCAGATGACGCTTCCAAGGATGGCACGGCGGACATCATCCGGGACTACGCCGGCAGGCACCCAGACAAATTGAAGGCAGTGCTTCGCAGCCAGAACCTGGGCATGCATGGCAATTTTTCAGATGCCCTGTCCCAAGCCAGTGGAAGCTACATCGCCCTGCTGGAGGGAGACGATTATTGGACCGACCCGCTCAAACTCCAGAAACAGGTGGATTTTCTGGAAAAGAATGGTCATTGCAGCGCCTGTTTTCACCCAACGCACGTGATCTACGAGGATGGCAGGCCCGGACATCCGTTAAGATCCTTTGCCCGCACAAAGCAAGAAGCGGCAGGTATTGAAACCACCATCCCCACGGATTCCGAAGGACACCCACTCTATCGCTGCGTTCTTGCCAAAGACTGCTACGGGGTCGCTGATTTTCTGGCCAGCCTGCTCATGCACACCAGTTCCCTGTTGTTCAGGAGGGAGTCGCTCACTCCACTGCCGCCCTGGACAAGGGAGTTTCCGTGGTGTGACTGGAGCCTGATTCTGCTTCTGGCACACACCGGGCCTGTAGGGTTCATCGCGGACACCATGAGCACCTACAGAATACACGTTGGAGGCACATGGAGCGCCGGGGTGCCATCACAGCAATGGCGAGCAGAGCAACAGTTGAAGTGGGCAAACACGCTTATTCTTTTTTACAACACCCTCGACAACCATTTTGGGGGAGTGCATCGCCCACTGATCCATGCATTAAGTCAGGCGAAGCATTTTGAGGCCGTTTGGGCCTGCCAGCGATTGGGGGACTACACTGAGATGAGGCGGTATTTCTGGGCCGGACTGGCAAAAAAGCCCGGGTGCTTACCCGAACCATTTGTGGTGTTGGCCAGATACTTCATAGCCTCTCACTTGCCACTTCTGCACCGCCTCCGTCAGCGATTCAGGTCAAAAAATTAGGAACTGAATAGCAAAGCTGCCCGTCAGCAGCGTTGCGCGCAGCCCTGCCCTGCCGTATCAATCCACCCCGTGTCCGACACCGTCATAAACGTCGAAAACCTGGCCAAGCGCTACCGCCTGCGCCACCTCGCCGCCCGTGACCAG
>CAYQCZ010000324.1:0-5531 GCA_964415955.1 uncultured Verrucomicrobiota bacterium
CGAGCAGGAGCTGACCCTCGCGGCCGGCGAGCGTGTGGTCATTCAATTCACCCCGCACCTGATTCCAGTGAACCGCGGGATTTTGACGACGCTTTACCTCGCGCCTTCCCGGCATTTTGCCACGGCAGAAGAGATGGCCGGGCTGGCAGGGAGCATCAAGGAGGCCTACGGCCTGGCCTATGACCGGGAGCCGTTTGTGCGGGTGCTGGAGGGGAAACAACTGCCGGACACGAAGAACGTGGTCGGAACGAATGTGATCGAAATCGCCTGGCGGCTGGATCCCAGGACGGGACGCCTCATCGTGGTCAGCGCGGAGGACAACATTGTCAAGGGGGCCAGCGGCCAGGCGGTGCAATGCTTCAACATCATGTGCGGTTTCGAGGAGACGGCGGGGTTGCTTTGAAGGCGGCCCGGCGGGTGGCATTGGAAGTTGTTCCCGACAGGTTAAAACACTTGCCAAAAAGGCTTCCCTCCCTAGATTTGGCGCCTTGTTTATTTCAGAAAGTGCCTTGACGATGTTCTATTCCGCTTCATTTGTGGCCGCTGCACAGCAGCCTGCGCCCCCGGCGTGGGTGCAGGTGGTGCCCTTCATCCTCATTTTTGTCATCTTCTACTTCATCGCCATCCGGCCCCAGCAGAAGCGCCAGAAGGAGCTCGATGAGATGGTCAAGTCATTGAAGCCGGGTGACAAGGTGGTCACCAATGGCGGCATCGTGGGCGTGGTGGTCGCCATCAAGGACAAGACCATCTCCATCCGCTCGGCCGACACCAAGCTGGAGATGCTCAAAACCTCCGTGTCCGGCGTGACATCGGGTGCCGAGACCACCGGCCAGTCCTAAGCCTTCTTTTTGCATGAAGTCCAATCTCGTCTGGAAATTCCTACTGGTAGTCTTTGTCGTTGCATGGTCGATCAACGAGTTCTGGCCGCCCCAGGGCAGGCCGTTGCTGGAGGTCTTCGAGCAGCGTGCGCAGAACAAAGACGACACCTTCAAGGCCATTGTCGCCCAGGCTGCCGCCATGCAGGCCACCAATTCCGTCCGGGAGTTTGGCAACCTGTGGGATGCGGTTGGGACAAACAACATCGCCAGATACTTCCCGACCATCCCGACGGAGGGGGAGAAGGATCCGCGCCGCGCCATTCTCCAGCGGCTTCAAAAACAGGCGGCGGGCAAGGTCCGGCTGGGGCTCGACCTTCAGGGTGGCACGATGTTTGTCGTGGGCGTGGACACCGGTGCTGCTGCCGAGGCTGGCGACGCGCCGAGGCAGACCGAGCTGCTGTCCCAGGCGATTGAAGTCCTTCGCAAGCGTGTGGACAAGTTTGGCGTGGCCGAGCCGATCATCCAGCCGCAGGGTGACGACCGCATCAGCATCCAGCTGCCAGGCCTTTCGCAGAGCGATTTGGAAAGCGCCCGTGTGCAGATCGAGAAGGCCGCCGTGCTGCACTTCCGCCTGGTGCATCCGGAAAGCGACCGTCTGGTGCTGGAGGACATCCCCGAGCCCGGCTACGAGTTCATGGATGAGCAGGTGCGCGATCCGGCCACCGGCAAGACCGCCATCCGGCGCTACCTCGTGGGACGCAAACCGGAGCTTGGGTTGACCGGCAAATACATCGAAAGCGCCATGGCCTCGCGCGATCAGGTCACTGGCAAGCCTGAGATTCTGTTCACCTTCAACAACGAAGGCGCGGAACTCTTCGGCCAGTTGACCGGTGCCAACATCGGCCGCCAGCTCGCCATCGTTCTGGATGGTGAACTCTATTCCGCCCCGGTCATCCAGGGCCAGATCAACAAGAACGGGCGGATCACCGGCAATTTTACGCTGAAGGAGGCGATCGATCTGTCCAACATCCTTGAGAACCCCCTCGAGACACCGGTCAAGATCCTTGAAGAACGGTCGGTGGACCCATCGCTGGGCCGTGACTCCATCCAGAAAGGCATCCGGGCGAATCTGATCGGCCTGACGGCGGTGGTCGTGTTCATGCTGGGCTACTATCTGGTGGCGGGCGTGGTTGCGAATGTCGCGCTCGCACTCAACATCATCCTCCTCCTTGGGGTGTTCTGCTCGATTGATGCCACGCTCACACTGCCCGGCATTGCGGGCATCCTGCTGACCATCGGCATGGCGGTGGACGCCAACGTCCTGATCTTCGAACGCATCCGCGAGGAATTGCAGGCCGGGAAATCGCTCAGGGGCGCCCTGAATGCGGGCTACGACCGCGCCTTTGGAACGATCTTCGATGCCAACATCACCACGTTGATCGCCTCTTTGCTGCTGATCAAGATGGGCACCGGCCCGGTGAAGGGCTTCGGTGTGACGCTGACCATCGGCGTGCTGGTGAGCATGTTCACCGCATTGTTTGTGACCCGGCTGGTGTTCGACTTCCTCCTTGCAAAAGGGGTGCTGAAATCGCTGCCCATGCTGCGTTTGATCGGTCATACCAGGTTTGATTTTCTCAAGCTGGCGAAGCCCGCGTTTGTGCTTTCATGGATGCTGGTGATCGCGGGGGTGCTTTATGGCATGAAGCGCGGTTCCGAAACGCTCGGGCCCGACCTCAAGGGCGGCACGGTGATCACCCTTGAGTTCCAGCAGAAGGTTCAGTTGGAAGACGTTCGCAAGGCGGTATCCGGCGCTGCCAAGGGCGAACCCTCGGTGCAGTTCCAGCGCGATCTCGCCACCGGCAAGGAAACCCTGCGCATCCTTGCCGGCATTGGAAGCGAGGAGGAGGAAAGGGCCAACCCCGTGGACAAGATGATTGAGAATGCAATCTCGACGGCCTTTCCGCAGGCCGGGTTCAAGGTGGTGGGCGTGGACAAGGTCGGCCCCACCATCGGAAAGGAGATTCTCAGCACGGCCATCTGGGCGTCCTTGATCGCGATGTTCGGCATCCTGGTTTATGTGGCCTTTCGCTATGAGTTCAGCTTCGCCGTCGGCGCCGTCGTGGCCGTCCTCCACGACGTGCTGATGACCCTGGGATGGTATTGCCTGACAGGACGTGAGTTTGATTCGTTGATCGTCCCGGCAATCCTCACGATCATCGGCTTCTCCATCAACGACACCATCGTCATCTTCGACCGCATCCGCGAGGATTTGAAGATGGGTGTGCGGGGTTCGTTCAAGGAGATCATCAACACCGCGTTGAACCAGACGCTCAGCCGCACGGTGATCACCTCGGGCACGGTGTTTCTCTCCACCGCATCGCTGTATCTGTTCGGCGGGAGTGCCATCAACCCGTTTGCGTTCGCCTTCCTCGTGGGCATTCTGACCGGCACCTACTCGAGCATTTACATCGCTTCCGCGCTGGTGCTGTGGTGGCACAAGGGCAAGCGTCCGACGATCGGCGGGCCGTCCGCAGGCGGCGGTGCTGCCTCGCAGCCGCCTGTTGATGCTTGAGCTTCATTGACCCTGCCATGCCCTCCCTGGGCGTCATCGAAATCACGTTCATCCACTGGGTGGGGTTTGTCCTGGTGGTGTTGTTCTTCCTCGCGCTCGACCTGGGTGTTTTTCATCGCAAGGCGCATGTGGTGACCTTCAAGGAGGCGCTGGCATGGACCACTGTCTGGGCGTCGATGGCCGTGCTTTTCGCGCTTGCGTTGGTGCCGCTGCGGGGCAAGGAGGAGGCCATTGAGTTCATCACGGGGTATGTGATCGAGCTGTCCCTGTCGATGGACAATGTCTTCGTGATTGCGCTCATCTTCGCGTATTTCCGCGTCCCGCGGGAGTTGCAGCACCGGGTCTTGTTCTGGGGCATCATGGGCGCGCTGATCATGCGCGGCGCGCTGATTGGCGTCGGGGTGGCGTTGATCAAGCAGTTTCAGTTTCTTCTGTATGTCTTCGGGGCGTTTCTTGTTTACACGGGCATCAAGATGTTTTTTGCCGAGGAGGACGGGGTGCATCCGGAGAAGAATCCCCTGATCCGGCTGGCCCAGAAGATCTTTCCCGTCACGCACCACTTCGACGGCCAGAAGTTTTTCACGCGCGTGGTGAAGCCCAAGGACGGAACCAAGGACGACACCGTCCATCTGGCAAAGCGTCTGGGGCAGCTCGCTTTGACGCCGCTGGCCCTGGTGCTGTTGATGGTCGAGACCACGGACCTTGTCTTCGCGCTGGACTCCATTCCCGCCATCTTTGGCGTGACGCGCAAGGAGTTCATCATTTTCACCTCCAATGTCTTCGCCATCCTCGGACTGCGCTCGCTCTATTTCGTCCTGGCCGGGGCCATCGGCTATTTCCGCTATCTCAAATACGGGCTCTCCGCAGTGCTGGTGTTCATTGGATTCAAGATGCTGACTGATCCGCATGATCATCCTCCCGAGTGGTGGCAGTTCCGCATCCGGACCGGGGATTCGCTCCTCATCGTGGCGGGCATCATCCTGCTGGCCGTCACCCTTTCAATACTTGCGGCGCAGCGCGAAGCGGCGGCCACGGGGCGGAAGGAAAGCCCGTTCGACAAGGTGGATTGACCCGTGGAATACCGCTGGTCCATCGCCCCGCCCCAGCCGGTCTTTGCGGAGGTGCTGTCGCGCGAACTCGGGGTTTCGCAACTGCTTGCCCGATGCCTGGTCAATCGCGGCATCTGTGAACCGGGCAGGGCAGGGCCGTTTCTTGAGCCACGATTGCGGCATCTTGCCGACCCGTTCCTGATTCCCAACATGGGGACCGCGGTCGAGCGCCTGCTGGCGGCCCGTGCGAACAGGGAGCCGGTGACCCTTTTTGGAGATTACGACGTGGACGGTGTGACCTCCACCACGCTGCTGTGGGAGTTCCTCGGCAGCCTTGGCTGGCAGGTGCGCAGCTATCTGCCGCATCGGATGGACGAAGGTTATGGGTTGAGCCGTGACGGCGTGGAGAACTGCCTTCGCAAACATCCGACGAAACTGCTGCTTGCGGTGGATTGCGGATCCACGGCTGTCGAGACGATCTCATGGCTGCGTGCGCAGGGGGTGGAAACGGTGGTGCTTGATCATCATCAGGTGTCCCGCCCTGCGCCGGAGGCCGTGGCATTGGTGAATCCACAGCTTGAAGACAACGGTGCGTTTCATGGGCTGTGTTCCGTCGGCCTGGCCTTCAAGCTGGCGCACGCCATCGTGAAGCGCGGACGGGCCCATGGCCTGGAAGGGTTTGAAGTGTTCGACCTGCGGCCCTTTCTGGATCTGGTGGCTTTGGGAACCATCGCCGATCTCGTGCCGTTGACTGGTGAGAACCGCATTCTGGCCACTTCCGGACTCGATTGGCTGGGGCGGACGCAGCGGCCGGGTCTGGTGGCCCTCAAAAAAGTGGCCCAGGTGCGCGAGCCTGTGGGGGTGCATGAGGTGGGCTTCCAGCTGGCTCCGCGCCTGAACGCGGCGGGCCGCCTGGAAACCGCGGAATCCGCCCTGCAACTTCTTCTGGCGAAAAACGATTCCGAGGCCATGCCCCTGGCCGACGCATTGGATGCGAGCAACCGCAAACGACAGGACATCGAGGCCGGCATGGTCCGGCAGGTGCTCGGTGAATTGCGGGGACGCTTTGATCCGGCAAAGGATTTTGTGATC
>CAYQCZ010000325.1:0-5527 GCA_964415955.1 uncultured Verrucomicrobiota bacterium
GACCTGGCTGTGCGTGAACCAATACGGCGCGTTCAATTCACCGGTGTGGTTCAACGTCGGCCTGTATCACGAATACGGCGTCGGCAAGAACAGCGACCGCGGCAACTGGTATTGGAACCCTAAGCAGGGCGAGGCCACCCGGGCCTCCACCCAATACGAGTATCCGCAGGGCAGCGCCTGCTTCATCCAGAGCGTCAACGACAACATGGAGAGCATCATGGAACTGGCCTACAGCGAGGCCATGCTCTTCAAATACGGCTCCGGCACCGGCACGGACCTCACCCCCATCCGCAGTTCCAAGGAGAAGCTTTCCGGCGGTGGCCGCCCCAGCGGCCCCATGAGCTTCCTCAAGGTCTATGACCAGGTCGCCAATGTGGTGAAATCCGGCGGCAAAACCCGTCGAGCCGCCAAGATGAACACCATCCGCGACTGGCACGGCGACGTGGAGGAATTCATCGACGCCAAGCAGCGCGAGGAGAAGAAGGCATGGGCGCTCATCGAGCAGGGTTACGACGGCTCGTTCAACGGCGAAGCCTACGGCTCCGTGATGTATCAGAACGAAAACCTCTCCGTGCGCGTGAGCGATGAGTTCATGCAGGCCGCCATCGAAGGCAAGGAGTGGTGGACAAAGACCACGACCACCGGCCAGCCGCTCGAAAAGAAGGACGCCTCCAGGCTGCTCGACAAGATTGCCGAAGGCACGCACATCTGCGGCGACCCCGGACTCCAATACGACGGTGCCATCCAGAAATGGCACACCTGCAAGGGCACCGAGCCGATTCATTCCACAAACCCCTGCTCGGAATACGTCTTCCTCAACAACACAGCCTGCAACCTCGCCTCGTTGAACCTCATGAAGTTCAAGCGCGAGGACGGGAAGTTCGACGTCGAACGCTTCAAGGCCGCCGTGCGGATCTACATCACCGCGCAGGAAATCCTCGTGGACAACGCCAGCTACCCCACGAAGATGATCGCCGAGAACTCCCACATCTTCCGCACCCTGGGGCTGGGCTTCGCCAACCTCGGCTCGCTCATCATGAGCTACGGTCTGCCCTACGACAGCGATGAAGGTCGTGCACTGGCCGGTGCCATCACCGCCATCATGACCGGTCATGCCTACGAACAAAGCGCCGACATCGCCGCCGTCGAGGGGCCTTTCCCCGGCTACCGCGATGCGCGCTGCTCAGGTGTCGCCAGGCCGGCCAGAAAGGACAACATCGACTCAACCCTCGGCGTCATCCGCCTGCACCGCAACGCGGTGGAGGACATTCACCCCAGCACGGAATTCAACTACCTCAAGGACGAAGCACGCAAATGCTGGGATCGTGCCCTGTCCAAGGGCAAACAGCACGGCTACCGCAACGCGCAGGTCACCGTGCTCGCACCCACCGGCACCATCGCTTTCCTCATGGACTGCGACACCACCGGCGTCGAACCCGACATCGCCTTGGTGAAATACAAGCTCCTTGCAGGCGGTGGCATGCTCAAAATCGTGAACCGCACCGTGCCACAGGCGCTCAAGCGCCTTGGTTATTCGCCCGAGGCCATCGAAAACATCGTCGCCCACGTCGAGAAGTTCGACACCATCGAGGATGTCACGCTTGGCAAGGATGACGCCGATGTGAAGGCCGGGCGCGCCAAGGATGGAGACATTGCCCACAGCGGACTGAAGCCCGAGCACGTCGAGGTCTTTGATTGCGCGTTCAAGGCCTACCGCGGCCAGCGCAGCATCCATTACATGGCGCACCTCAGCATGATGGCCGCCGCCCAGCCGTTCATCAGCGGGGCCATCAGCAAGACCGTCAACCTGCCCAACGAAGCCACCGTGGCCGATGTGCGTGACGCCTACGTGCAGGCCTGGCGCATGGGGCTCAAGTGCGTGGCCATCTACCGGGACGGCTCCAAGCGCTCCCAGCCGCTCAACACCAAGAAGACCAGCGAGGGCGGTGACAAGGTGGAGGCGGTTTCCAAGGAAAAAGCCTCCTCACTCGAGGCCCGCATCAACGAGCTCGAAGCCGCCCTGGCGCGCGTGCAACAGGACCAGCTGGCGCCGCTGCGCAAAAAGCTGCCCGAGACCCGCGCTGCGATGAACCACAAGTTCGACATCGCCGGTCACGAAGGCTATCTGACCGTCGGCCTTTTCCAGGACGGCAGCCCCGGCGAGTTGTTCATCACCATGTCCAAGGAAGGTTCGACGATTGGCGGCCTCATGGACAGCGTGGCCACGCTCACCAGCATGGCGCTGCAGTATGGCGTGCCGCTGGAGGCGTTGGTGAAGAAGTTCGCCCACCAGCGTTTCGAGCCCAGCGGCTTCACCAAGAACCCGGACATCCGCCAGGCATCGTCCATCATCGACTACGTGTTCCGCTGGCTGGCCATCACCTTCATTCCTGGCTACCGCGCCGCCACCCTGCCGGATCGTGCGCAGCAGGAACTGCCCATGCCCGGCCTCATGGAGGCCATCAAGCGCGCCGTGAACCGCCCCGTGCCGGACCTGCCCGTGGCCGGGGACAGCGACACGGAAATCGTCGTGAAGGCGCAGCTTGGCAATGGCGGCGGCCAGACGGCGCATCCCGCAGCCACCTTTGCCGCGAAACTCACCGCCACCTTTGTGAACCAGGGCGATGCACCCGCCTGCCCCAAATGCGGTCACATCGCCGTGCGCAATGGCGCTTGTTTCAAGTGCCTGAACTGCGGCGAAAGCCTGGGGTGTTCGTAATGTAGTTCCACCTGCGTTGCCCGGACCGGGAGCAACCAACCGAGAAGGCCGGAGGAAGCAATTCCTCCGGCTTTTTGTTTCTGTGATTTGCTGGTCCATGCATTCAAGACGCTCACCAAAGTGAAAGGAATTGTAGAATTACCCGTTTGCGCTTAGATGAAGCTGTGTCCAGAGCAGCATGCCTGAATCTTGGTGGGATTATCAGTCCATCCTTGCGGTTGGCTCTTTGTTTCGCCTGCATGCAGGGAGGCGTTCTCCTCGCTCAAACCGGCCAGGCTACCTCACAGGTCAATCTCGCAGGCATCAGGACAAATTTCATTTCGGATGCTGTCTTGACCACCAACGAGATAAGGCAAGTGGTCGAACTCGCAAGAATATCTGGAATCGAAAAAGTAGATGAAGTGTCAACGTTCCATTTTTTTCCAAGTATCGAAACAGGCATTCAGGTGAAGAGCGTTGACAGGGTCGATGGAAGAAACACCTCTTTCGACTCAATATTGATTACACGGCATGGACCTGATGCGGAGGGCCCAGAAAATGAATTCTGGTCGGTTGGTGAATTCCGGGCGTTTAAAACCTTCAAGCGGACAATATTGCTTCGGAAATATGAATTCAGAGGGGCTGCTGTTCAGATATCAATCGGAGAGGGATTGGATGTTGCCATTGCTGACAAAGTCATCCCTCGCATCGGGGCGGGGATAGTGCGATTCAAGGATGTCTGGCTTTCCCGCGAATTTGATCAACTCAAGACCTTAAAACCAACTGCCATCCACAAAGGCTACCAAGGAAGTGGTTACGAGCTCCGTTTCAATGGATCAGAGATGCGGTCTCTACGTTTTGATTGGGACGATGGTCGCGTGGTGATCACAGGCGTGTCCCAGATCGTGATTTGATTCGTAGGGAAAGCTTACTTATAGAATCGCGCGGCGAAGAACGGCACGTAAAGCGCCATTCCAAGCACACGCACTCTCAGTCGTTCCACCTTGTGATCGGGAAAAAGGGATTCGCCTCAAAACTTTCTCACTTCCTCAGCCTGAAATAGCGGGGCGGACTGGTGAATGGAATGACGACCGTGTTGCTGCCGCCGGATGTTGTAGGCGGGCTGGTGAACGGCTGCCATTGAATCGGCGGCGTCAGGTCCGTGGTGAATTCCAGCACGTAATTGGTGGCATTGGTGGACCACGCGACGGCCAGTTGCGAGGAGGACACGGGGCTGGTGGTCAGAAACGCGCCCACACGAAAATTCATCGTGCTGGTTCCATCGCCCGAGGTGGTCTGCACCGTGACAGGGCCGTTCGTCGCGGCGTCCGGCACCACCACGGACAGCACGTGATAATTGCTCACGACGAAGCTCGCATTCTGGTTGGTGGAGAAAAACACGTTGGTTGTGCCGGTGAACGCCGAACCCGTCAGCACGATCCTTTCTCCCGGAAGCCCGCCTTGCGGACTGAAGGCGTCAATGCGGGGTGTCACTCGGAACGTCGTCGAGCTGTCCACGTTCCCCACGGGGGTGGTGACGCGCAAGGTGCCCGTGAGCGCCCCGTCCGGGATGGTGGCGCGGACCAGCGTTGGATTGATGACCGAGAACGGCATGGAGACGCTTCCCATCGTGACCGCCGTCGCTCCGGCCAGATTGATGCCCTGGATGTCAACCGATGTGCCCACCGGCCCGTGCACCGGGGTGAACGACTGGAGCGCGGGCAGGACACTGAAGGCATTCGTGCTGGTGGCGGTGGCGACAGGTGTCACCACCTGGATGGGGCCGCTGGTGGCGGCGGGCGGGATGACGGCGGTGATCCGTGTGCCGGACTGGACCCTGAAGGACGCCGCAACGCCTGAGCCGAAACGCACCTGCGTGGCCGGGCCGAACAGCGTGCCTTCAATGGTGACCACATCACCCACGTTTCCCTCGGCGGGGGAAAAGCCTGTGATCACCGGCAGCACCGTGAAATTGCTGGATGTGATGAATGAAGTGCCTGGCGCAACCACACGGAGCGGCCCTGTGCTCGCGGCCAACGGGACCATGACGCTGACCGTGGAACTTGAAACCGCCACGGGCGTGGCCGGGCTCCCGTTGAACTCCACAGTGGTCGTGGCTTCGAGGTTGGCCCCTGAAATGGTCACCAGCGTGCCCGCGCCACCCTGGACCGGGAAAAACCCGGAGATGCCCGGAGCCAGCGGCTGAAACTCAGCGGTGCTGACCGCGAACCCGCCCGCCGACTGCACACGGATGGGACCCTTCGAGACCGTGGCCGGCACCTGGGCCGTGATTTCGCCGGCATGGTTCACCGTGAAGGACTGGGCAGGGATGCCGTTGAACTGCACGTTGGTCACGCCCAGAAATCCATTGCCTGAAATGATCACCTGCGCGCCGATGGCCGCCGTGGGCGGCGTGAATCCGTTGATCACCGGAATCACGCCGAAATGAGCCGCGCTTGTCGCTGCGCCCGCGGGTGTGAACACGCGGATCGAACCAAACGACGCCAGGGCCGGCACGGTGGCCGTGATCTGGTTGAACGAATTCGTGACGAACGCCGCCGGCACTCCGTTGAAGGTCACATTCGTGGGACCGCCAAGGCTGAACCCGCTGATCACCACGGTTTCACCGATGCGCGCTGATGAGGGCGTGAACCCGACAATGCTTGGGGGCACCACGACGAAGTTGTTCGGGGCAACGGCTGTTCCCGCCGCCGTCTGCACCCGCAACGGACCGCTGGTGGCACTGGCGGGAACAAAGGCACGGATGCTGGTGCTGGAATCGACCTGGAACACCGCATCCACGCCGTTGAACTGCACATTGGTCACGCC
>CAYQCZ010000326.1:0-5518 GCA_964415955.1 uncultured Verrucomicrobiota bacterium
GGGCATCGCCGTGCCCACTGCCAAGCAGTGGTGGGCCTACGCCCGGGCCTGGTTGTCGGTCGAACTGGCGGGGCGGACAAAAATTTCCTGAGCCGGTGACATACTTTTTGCCGCCGCTTTGCGCATGTAAGAGTGTATGGACCACCAGAACCCGGCCGCGATCTCCGCCCATCAACGGGAGCAAGCCCTGTTTGCTGCGGCCTTGGACCGGCCGGTGGACGAGCGAGCTGCCTTCCTGGCCGGTGCCTGCCACGGCGACCCCGCCCTGCGCCAGCGCTTGGAAGCTCTTTTGGCGGCGCATGAGCAACCGGCCACCGAATTGGCCCTGCCCGCCGCCGAGGCGGCAGCCACCGCGAAGGCCACCGCCGTCACGGAATCACCCGACGAAGCCGTGGGCCAGACGCTCGGGCGCTACAAACTGCTGGAACGGGTCGGCGAAGGCGGGTGCGGCGTGGTGTATGTGGCCGAGCAGACCGAGCCGGTGCGCCGGCGGGTCGCGCTCAAGGTGATCAAGCTCGGCATGGACACCAAGCAGGTGGTCGCCCGGTTCGAGGCCGAGCGGCAGGCGCTGGCGATGATGGACCACCCGAACATTGCCAAGGTCCTCGACGCGGGCACCACCAACGCTGGCCGGCCCTACTGTGTCATGGAGCTGGTTCGCGGGATCCGCATTACCGATTACTGCGACCAGGCCCACCTCTCCACCCCGCAGCGCCTGGACCTCTTCATCAAGGTCTGCTCCGCCATCCAGCACGCGCATCAGAAGGGCATCATCCACCGCGACATCAAGCCCTCGAACATCCTCGTCACCCTCCACGACGGCGTGCCCGTGCCCAAGGTCATTGATTTCGGCATCGCCAAGGCCACCGAGGGCCGTCTCACCGACGCCACGGTCTATACCGAACTGCACGCCTTCGTGGGCACGCCCGCCTACATGAGCCCCGAACAGGCGGAGATGAGCGGCCTCGACATTGACACACGCGCGGACATCTACAGCCTCGGGGTGCTGCTTTACGAACTGCTCACGGGCAAGCCCCCATTTGATGCGAAGGAACTCATGTCGCAAGGCCTCGACGCCATGCGCCGCACCATCCGCGAGGTGGAACCGGCCCGCCCATCAACGCGACTGGGGACGTTGGCGGGCGATGACCTCACGACGCTGGCCAACCGCCGCTCCGTCGGGGCGCACCAGCTCCAGCACCAGCTAAAAGGCGACTTGGACTGGATTGTGATGAAGGCGCTCGAGAAGGACCGCACGCGCCGCTACGAGACCGCCAACGGTTTCGCCGCCGACCTCACACGGCACCTGTCCAACGAGCCCGTCATCGCCCGGCCACCCACGGCGGCCTACCGGTTCCAGAAAGCCTACCGCCGCAACAATCTCGCCTTCGCCGCCGGCGCGGCCATCGACTACGCCATCAAGCTGCGGCCCGATGCGTTTCGGGAGCTTCCGGACGAGGACCTCGCGGCCATCGGCAAGCTGCGGACCCACCCCAAGCTGCGTCAGATTCAGGCCGAAATTGAGGGAACGATGTATTACTCGGCCACCCAGCCGAAGGACAATTTCTGGCAGGATTGGGACCGCTTGCAGACCTTCCTCCCGGCGCTGCGCAAGACAGGATTCAGGTTCTCTTTATCGAAGCTCCCCGATGGAACTTACTTCCTCACCATTGCGAACCAGCCACTGAGCGACCTCTCGATCGTGAAAGGCGCGCCGATCAGCAAGCTCAATGTTTATGGCTGCAAAATTACCGACCTGACCCCGCTCCGCGACTTGCCGCTCAAATTCCTCAACCTTGACGGGAATCCGATCACTGATCTCAGCCCGTTGCGTGGAGTCACGTTGGATAATCTACGTCTTCGCGACACGCCGGTCAGCGATCTTTCGCCGCTGGCCGGCATGCCGCTGAGAGCCCTCCATCTCGAAAACTGCCGGAAACTCACGGACATCGCCCCGCTCCTCGCGGTTCCGACGCTGGAAGAGCTCACGGTGCCGATGAGAGCCCGCAACCTGGAGCTGCTCCGCAAGCTGCCGAATCTCAAGATGCTGGGCTTCAACTACGTCGAGGGCACCCCTGTGACTATCGGCTCCACGGCGGCGGACTTTTGGAAGGAGTGGGATAGCTCGGCATGGAGGCGCGCCCTGACCGCCGCCGACATTCCCTACTCCGCAACCGAGATCACCGAAGAGACCCCGAAGGGCGCCGGGGCGGGTGCCTATGCGAAGGCGCAAAAGGGGGAAACCGGCAAATGGAAGGTCACGATCCAGTCGAAGGACTTCAGCGACTGCTCCCTTCTCCAGGGCGGGGACAACATCGTCGAGTTGATCCTCACCGGCAGTGCCGTGGCCGACCTGAAACCACTCCGTGGGATGCCTCTCAAAACTCTCGCGCTGGGCGGAACGAAGGTCGCGGATTTGGAACCGCTCCGCGGGATGCCGCTCAAGGCACTCTGGATCTACAACACCAAGGTCACCGACCTGAGTCCGCTCAAGGGGATGCCGCTCACTGACCTTCATCTGGGCGAATACACGGGCGAACTTTCCGTTTTGAAGGGGATGCCGCTGCAAAGCTTGAAGCTTCATGCCTGTGACGCGCGCACCGATTTCTCTCCGCTCGCCGGGGCGAAAGAGCTCACCGCGCTGACGCTGCCCGCCGGTGTCTCAAACATCGATTTCCTCCGCGCCCTGCCCAAGCTCGAACGCATCGGTTTCAAAGAGGATTGGAAAAACCACGGCCGCCCCACACGACGGCCGAGGAGTTTTGGAAAGACTACGACACCCAGGGCTGGCTGCGGTCGCTGCGCACCTCGGGCGTCGCAATCAAGAGCGCCAAGCAACTGGAGGACGGCACCTGGTCTTTGGATCTCAGCAGATCAGCTTTCCACGATCTCGCGATTCTGCGTGGTGCGCCGATCACCGTGCTTCATATCGGGGCAACCGACGTTGTAGACCTGATCCAACTGCAAGGGATGAAGCTGAAGTTGCTCGGATGTTCTGGAACCAAGATAACCGATCTGAGCCCGCTCAAGGGCATGCCGCTCGAAACACTGCAATTGCAGAAAACCAAAGTGACGGACCTCTCGGCGCTGCGCGGAATGCCTTTGACCGACCTGCGGCTTCATGACTGCACTGACCTGACCGACCTCTCACCACTCGCCGAGGCCAAGGAACTCACGAGCCTCACACTGCCTGCCGGCGCGCAAAACATCGATTTCCTCCGCGCCTTCCCGCGGCTCGAACGCATCAGCTTCAAAGAGGATTGGAAAAATGGCGGACGCCCCGACAAGACCGCTGCGGAGTTCTGGAAGGAATACGACGCGAAGAATCCCGCCGCGAAGCCCGCCGCCCCGTAGCCGCAGGCTTCAGCCTACACTTCGTGCTGTGGCGGCGGTCTGTGACCGCTGGGTGCTCGGCGCTCACAGAGCGCCGCTACAAGTTGTGCTCCGCAACCTGTAGGTTGCGGCTACGGGGGTGTTTGAGTTTGAGCCGCACGGCTTCGGCTGCTACGACTGTGGCGTGAGCGATGTCACCCGCCTTCTCCACGCCGCCGAGCACGGTGATGCCCGGGCGGCGACGGAGTTGCTCCCGCTGGTCTATGAGGAACTCCGCCGACTCGCCGCCGCCAAAATGGCGCGCGAGAATTCCGGCCACACGCTCCAGCCCACCGCGCTCGTCCACGAGGCTTGGCTCAAGCTCGCCGGTCCCGACGGCCGGGTGCAGTTCCAGAATCGCGCGCACTTCTTCGGCGCCGCCGCCGAGGCCATGCGCCGCATCCTCGTGGACAGCGCCCGCCGTAAACTCGCCGCCCGCCATGGTGGTGGCCGATCGCACGAGGACATCGCCGGACTGGACATCGCCGCGCCGTCCGACAACGACGAGATCATGGCTGTCCACGGCGCGTTGACAAAGTTTGCCGCGGTGGATCCGCAAAAGGCCGAGTTGGTGAAGCTGCGATACTTCGTCGGCCTGCCCTTCGCCGAAGTCGCCGAGGTGCTTACCATCTCCGAGCCAACGGCCAAACGTTGGTGGTCCTATGCCCGCGCTTGGCTGCACGCGGTCTCACCTCACGCGGAGATAAACGGCGAGGAACTGCTTTGAACCCGAACTCCCATGTGGAGAACCACGGAGCACACGGAACACGCAGAAGGAGGCGGGTTCCGAACAAAATTATCGCTACTCTTTGGTTTCAGTGTTTTCGGTGCCTTCCGTGGTTCGACTTCGGAAGTCGAGTTAAAAACGCCACCAAGGATTGGCCATTCCCGCCCGCCCATCATTTCGAACATCGCACCCAAATCGGCCTCAACCACGTTGTGGTTGTTCCCACTTTGTCAAGTTACTCAAGGTAGGTGCTTCACGCCAACCTTGGGCTGGAGGACTCAATTCCTTCGAGATTGGCCGGTAAAAAATCTGCGTCCATCTGCGGTTCAATTCCGGGTTTCCGCTCCTTCCCCGCGCACCGTCGGATATTTGATCCCCAACTGGTCGAAGCAGGTGTCGTGGTGGGCGGGGTCGTAATGGAACCGGCGCAGCTGCTGCTTGGTGGCGGCTTTCTTTTTCGTGGGCGGGTCAGTTGGTGCTGGCGGATGATGCGGGCGATGGCGTTGTAGGAACAGGGCGGCTGGAACTCGTGCTGGAGACGCTCGGCGCCGAAGGCGGTTTGCTGGCGCAGTTTGACGATCTGGCCTTCGAGGCGGGCGGGAGTTTGGTGGGGGCAGTGCCTGGGGCAGCGGGAGCGTTCGGCCAGCGCGGAAGGCTTGCCGGGGACGTGGCGGCGAAGCCATTTGCGGACGGTGTTGCAGGAGCAGCCGAACTCACGGGCCGCGGCCTTGATGCCATGCTTGCGGGCGAAGGCGACGAGTTTCTGATGGAGCCAATGAAGGTCGGTCTTCATGCGATAGAGTTCAAAGCAGGCGCTGTGCACGCCGGGATGATGACAAGTTTGGTGCACGATCTGCCCAGCCTCTCCCAAGGGCTGCAGTCTTTGCTCTTGCCCTGTGCGCCCCGGCATCCAGAGTCTTCCCCGCTCTAGTGACCTACGGCGACGCCATCCAGTATCTCTTCAACCTCCAAGTGTTTGGGGCCAGTCTTGGTCTGGAAAACACCCGCAAGCTCGCGGGCTTGGCCGGGAACCCACACCAGCGGCTGCGATTTATCCACGTCGCCGGCACCAATGGCAAGGGCTCCGTCTGCGCCATGCTCGAAAGCATCTACCGTCAGGCAGGTATGAAGGTCGGCTTGTTCACGTCGCCGCATCTGGTGAGCTTCGGCGAACGCATCCAGATCGACCGTCAGCCCATTCCTGAGACTGACGTCGCGCGTTTGACCACTCAGGTGCAGGAGTGGTGCGGTGCGTTTTCACAGGAACAGCACCCGACATTCTTCGAGGTGGTGGCTGTGATGGGATTGGTCTGGTTCGCCGAGCAGGAGTGCGACCTGGTGATCTGGGAAACAGGCATGGGAGGACGTCTCGACGCCACAAACATCGTCACGCCTGTTGCGAGCGTCATCACCAACATC
>CAYQCZ010000327.1:0-5516 GCA_964415955.1 uncultured Verrucomicrobiota bacterium
CGCCGAGGGCTGCAATCATCCGTGCAGCTTCTGCATCATTCCCCGGATGCGCGGCGGGCATCGCAGCCGCACACAGTCGGACATTGTGGCGGAGGCAAAGGCGTTGATCGCGGATGGGGTGAAGGAACTGAACCTGATTTCACAGGACTCCACCTACTACGGGTTGGATTTGCGCCCGAACCATTCCCGTGCCATAGCCTCTCCCGAGAAATTCAAGGCAGCGACGAAGGCCCTGGCGGCGGATGCCACCACGTTGTGCACATTGCTGCGCGAATTGAATGCGCTGAAAGGGGATTTCTGGATACGCCTGCTCTACACACATCCGGCGCACTGGACGGATGAACTGATCCAGACCATCGCTGAGTGTCCGAAGGTGGCGCGTTACGTGGACATGCCCCTCCAGCACATCCACGACGACATGCTGGCGCGGATGCGCCGTGAAACGAGCGGCCAATACATCCGCGACCTCATCACGCGCATTCGTGCAGGCGTGCCGGGGATTGCGTTGAGAACGACCTTCATTGTCGGATTCCCCGGGGAAACGGAGGTTCATTTCAAGGCATTGCTCAAATTCATCCGTGACACACGTTTCGAGCGGCTGGGTGTGTTCACCTATTCGCAGGAAGATGGGACGGTCGCCGGGAAAATGGCCGGTCAGACACCGGACAAGACACGGCAGCGCCGCCGTGAGCGTGCCATGGCGGAACAGCATGCGGTGGCGGTTTCCGTGGCGGAAAGCTTCGTGGGCCGCACGCTGAAAGTGCTGGTGGAGGGCGAGGCCAGCGCGAAAGAACTGGCAAAGGCACGGGTCAGCTCGTGGGAGCACGGGCTGATCCGCGAGACAGATGCCCATGCCGGTGACTTGAAGGGACGCTATCTGGTGGCGAGAGGAGAGGCGGACGCGCCGGACATAGATGGAAGGGTTTACATTCGTGGGAAATTGCCCGTCGGTCAGTTTGCCCGGGTGAAAATCATCGGCCATACCGACTATGATCTGATTGCCGAAACCATTCGTTGATGGATTTACAACGGGCGGGAAGGGCCTTGTTTGCCGTCTTTCCCTGCGTATAGTGGCCACATGATTCGTTGCCTGTTCTGGCGGCCGGCGTTGATGGCCGCTTTCACCATTTTGGTTTTCCCACCGGCCAGTGCGCAGGCGCAGCCTGGCCAGCCCAATCTCGGCGGGCTCATGCAGGCCGCCGAGTCCGGTGATGTCCGTGCACAGTTTGAACTCGGCATGCATCACCTCAACACGGACACGCCCAATGGCATGGTGGAAGGGCGTCTCTGGATCACGCGCGCGGCGGAGAAGGGATTTCCGGAAGCTCAGTTCTTTCTGGGTATCGTCACCGAACAGGCGGACGGCAAGGGTGCGGTGACGTGGTATCGCAAGGCGGCTGAGCAGGGCCACGCGCGGGCGCAGTCAAGGCTTGGCGAGGTTCTTTCCGAAGGCGTAATCGTCCCCATGGATCTGCCCCAGGCCTCCCAATGGCACGCCAAGGCCGCAGCCCAGGGGGTGCCCGCCTCGCTGGTGACGATGGGTGAAATGTATGAAAATGGCACGGGTGTGCCGCAGGATTACAACAGGGCCATGGAATACTACCAGAAGGCAGCCGAAAAGGGCGAAGCCCGCGCCATGCTCAACCTGGGCAACATGTATTTCTACTCGCGCGGCGTGAAGCAAAGCCTGCCCGAAGCCGTGAAATGGTATCGCAACGCCGCCTACAAGAAGCTCCCCGCCGCCTATGTCAAACTGGCCATCTGCTACGAACGCGGCTTCGGCATCGGACAGGATTTCCGGGAGGCGTCGCGGTATTACGAGCGTGGTGCCGAGGCCGGGGAGAGCTTCGCGCAGGCAGCGCTTGGAAGGTTTTACGAGGAGGGCCTGGGGGTGAAGCAGGACCACACACTGGCGGCGAAGTTCTATGAACTGGCGGCCAACCAGGGCGAGCCGTTTGCCCAGCTCAGCCTGGGGTCGCTCTATCGAAAAGGGCTTGGCGTTCCCAAGAACAATGTGGTCGCGCTGATGTGGCTGGAACTCGCCGCCCGGCAGGGACAAGGCGAGTCTGTGCGCGATCTGCTCGCGGGCACAATGACCCCGCAACAAGTGGAGGAAAGCCGCAGGCTGGCGGATACGCACCGTTCAGTGAAGGCGAACAAGCCACGCGCGGCAACCACGGCATCGCCCGGCCTCTGACTTCACTTTCAACAGGGGGGTTGCGCAGCGTGTCCGGCTGATGGAGCTTGCAGGCACAGTTCATGAACGCGCATGGAGACAGGAAGACCGGATTCAACCGGCGCAGATTCCTCAAGTGGCTCGTGTATTCATCGCCTCTTCTGGCTGCAGGTGATGCATTGTTGTGGGAGCCTGAATGGGTGAGGGTGCGGACACGCAAGCTGTCCGAAGGATCTCCCAGGCACCGGTTCGTTCACTTCAGCGACATTCATCACAAAGGCGACCGCAAATACCTTGAGGGTGTAGTGGCGCGCATCAACGCGGCTTCACCGGAATTCGTGTGTTTCACGGGGGACCTTGTTGAAGACAAGGAGCACCTTGCGGAAGCCCTGGAGATTCTGGGCGGCATCAAGTCGCCTGTATTTGGCGTGCCGGGGAATCACGATTATTGGAGCGGATCAGATTTCAGCGAAATAGAGCATGCCTTCAAAAGAACCGGCGGCGACTGGCTGCTTGAGAGGCAGGCGCGCATTGCTGGCGCGGATTTTCTCCTGACCGGCACATCCTGCAGCCAGCCGTTGACACTCGATCCCGGTTCGGGACTGAAAAACGTGTTGCTCATGCACTACCCCGCGTGGGCCGACAAGCTGGGATCGCGGCGCTTTGATCTCATGCTGGCCGGGCACTCCCATGGAGGCCAGGTGCGGATTCCGTTTTATGGGGCATTGATGGTTCCCGGCGGTGTGGGTCGCTACGAGACTGGCATGTATTCGACGGACAGCGGCTCCCTCCACGTCAATCCCGGCATCGGCTGGTTCATGTTTGCCATCCGCTTCAACTGCCGACCGGAAATCACCATCTTCGAAGTGTGATTGGCTCAGACAGGCTCTCAAGCACTGTTCTGATTTGAATTCTGCTTTGGCGAGGCCCTCATTCTGAGGTATGGAGAAGGCATTCCGCATGAAATCCCTGTTCTCCATCCTCGTTGCTGGGCTGGTGGTTACCGCATCCATCGCCGCGGATCGTCCCAACATCCTCTGGATCACCAGCGAGGACAACAGCCCCTACCTGGGCTGCTATGGCGACGCGCTGGCACAGACGCCCAACATCGACCGCCTGGCCGCGCAGGGTGTGCGTTACCGCAATGCCTTTGCAAACGCGCCGGTGTGTTCCACGGCGCGCACCACGCTCGTCACCGGCATGTATGCGTCGTCGCTCGGCGCCCAGCATCACCGCAGCAGCGTGGCCATTCCGTCGCAGTTCAAGCTCTACCCCGAGGTGCTGCGTGCCGCAGGCTACTATTGCTCCAACAATTCCAAAACGGATTACAACCTGTCCGGCAGGCGCAAGCCGTGGGATGAGAGCAGCGCCAAGGCGCATTACAAGAATCGCGCACCCGGTCAGCCGTTCTTTGCCGTCTTCAACTTCACCACCAGCCACGAAAGCCAGGTCGCTCCCAAGGCGGGCAAGACCACCTTCCGGGTGCCGCCCGAGAAGATCCCGCTGCCGCCGTATCATCCGGACACACCGGAAATCCGCCGTGACTGGGCCAATTACTACGACCAGATGACGCTCATGGACGATCAGGTGGGCAAGGTGCTGGCCGAACTGGAGCAGGCCGGATTGGCCGGGGACACCATAGTCTTTTACTATGGTGATCACGGCGGTGCGCTGCCCCGTGGCAAACGCAACATCCACGACTCCGGCACGCGCGTGCCGCTCATCGTGCGTATTCCAGAGAAGTGGTCGCACCTCGCACCTGCCAAGCCCGGCGAATGGGTGAACGACCTCGTCAGCTTTGTGGATTTTCCAGCCACGGTTTTCAGCCTGTGCGGCGTGGACACCCCGTCGAACTACGAGGGGCGTCCGTTCCTGGGCGAAAAGAAGACAGCGCCCCGCGATCACGTCTTCCTGATTCGCGGCCGCATGGATGAGCGATATGACACCCTGCGTGCGGTGCGCGATGGGGAGTTTCGCTATGTGCGCAACTACTCACCGCACCGGCCATGGGGCCAATACTACACCTATCCGTTCCGGGTGCAGCCCAGCATGCGCTCATGGTTTGCGGAGTTTCTGGCGGGCCGTTGCAACGAGGCGCAGGCGGCCTACTGGAAGCCGAAACCCGCCGAGGAGTTTTACCAGATCGCCGATGACCCGTTTGAAATCCGCAACCGCATTGCCGACCCACAGCACGCGGCGCGGGTTGCAACATTGCGGACGGCGTTGAGGAACGAGATGCTCAAGACACGGGACACCGTGTTCATCCCCGAAGGCATGTTCACCAAGCTCGCAGGAAAGAAAACGATCTATGATTACGCACAGAGCAAGGCGTATCCGCTGGAACGCTTGATTGATCTCGCCGACAAGGCCAGTGATCGGGACATCGCACATCTCCCTGAGTTCATCGCCGCACTGGACGACACGCATCCGCTCATCCGTTACTGGGCTGCAACCGGCTGCCTGATCCTAGGCAACAAGGCAGGGGCCGCGAAAGCAAAGCTCCTGTTGCATCTCAATGATGAATGGCCGGACGTGCGGGTGGTGGTTGCCGAGGCTGTCGCCCATCTGGGAGAGCGCGAGGCCGGCGTGAAAGTGATTGGGGACGTCATCAGGACTGGCAACGCCTACGAAGCGCTGGCCGCGCAGAACGCCCTCGATTTCATGTGGAAGGACGGTTTGGTCACACTGGCTGATGCGCAGTCTTTGGTGCGTGGACTGAAGCTGTCCGAACCCGCTGATCGCATTCCCGAATATCTCCTGAGCCAGCCGTGACACCTCTTGAACAATCACCCCATCGCCACATGCTCCAAGGACTGCTGAGCCTGCTCCTTCCGTGCCTTTTGTGTTCTCCGTGGTTCGCCCAAGCCGCATCAAAACCCAACGTCATCGTCATACTGGCTGACGATCAGGGCTCTGTGGATGCCGGCTGTTACGGGGCGAAGGATTTGCACACGCCGCATCTGGACGCACTGGCGCAACGCGGCGTGCGTTTCACCCAGTTTTACTCGGCGGCACCGGTCTGTTCGCCTTCGCGCGCGGGATTGCTCACCGGACGCTGGCCCGTGCGCGCAGGCGTGCCCAACAACTGTTCGTCCCAACAAGGCGGCAGAGGCGCGCTGCCGCCTGAGGAGGTGACGATGGCCGAGATGTTCAAGGCTGCGGGTTACGCCACCGCGCACATTGGCAAATGGCACCAGGGCTACACGCCGGAGACGTCGCCGCAGGCGCAGGGTTTCGATCATTCCTTCGGTCACATGGGCGGGTGCATCGACAACTACTCGCATTTCTTCTACTGGAGCGGCCCGAACATCCACGACCTCTGGCGCAATGGCGTCGAGGT
>CAYQCZ010000328.1:0-3090 GCA_964415955.1 uncultured Verrucomicrobiota bacterium
GCTCAAAAACAATATCCGAAAGGCCCAAAGCGACATGCGTGAACGATGTTAAAAGATGGGCTTGTGGTTGAAATGCATGTTTGTCGGGGCTGATGCTCCGCGATTTTTGGGCGCTTTTGGCTTATACAACAAGCCAAAACGGTTCAGGTTGCTGCTCAGAACGGTGAGGTTGCTCAGCAGAAGGGATGTCTGCTGGTCGATGACCGGATCCTTGAGCAGGCTGCCCGCCAGACCGCGTCCCTCCTCAAGATCCTTCATCAGCCGGCGCATGGACGCGCTGGCGGTTTGGAAGTTCTCCATGGTCGCGTCCACCTCCGACCGGTTTTCCTGGATGATCTGCCGGATGTCGGCCCCCACCAGATTCAACTGTTCCGAGAAACGGATGAGGTTGGTCACCGCCTGGATTTGAACGGAAAAGTTTTCAATGTTTTGCAATGAGGCCGAAATGGCGGGGCTGTTGGAGCGAACGAGCGCGTCCACCCCGTCCATGGTCACAACGGCGCGTTCGGAGAGGCTGCGGAAATTGCCGATGGTTTCCACGGCCTCGTCCGTGACGACCCGGATGTTTTTGACGGAGTTTGTCAGGTTGGCAATGGTGTTGTCGTTCAGGAGCAGACGGTCGATGCGCACGAGTGTGGAGTTGAGGTTGGAAACGGTGTGGTTGACGTTGTCCACCAGGTTCATGGCGTTGCGGGCGGCCTCCTGAAGGTTGAAGGGCTCGCGGATGGAAACGGTCGATCCGGATTCGACAAAGGAGGTTGCCCGGCCCTGCGGCGTGATGGCGACGAACTGCTCGCCGAGGAACCCCGAAGTTTCGATGGTGAACACTGCATTGGACGGGATGCGGTAGTTGCGGCCGACCTGGGCCTTCAGGACGACCTGCATGCGGTCCGAATCGTAGTCGATGGATGTGATTTGTCCGATGCGCACACCGGCCAGGCGGACGGCGGCGTTTTCCTGGATGCCGCCGATGTTCACGGTGGTGAGGGTGAATTCATAGGTGCCGCCCATGCCGGAAATCCCCTTGCTGAGCTTGACCATCATGAGGCCGAGCACGCCAAGGCAGATCAGCACGAAAAGGCCGACCTTCCACTCAGTTTGTTTCGAGTTCATTGTTCCAATTCATGTGAATCCGAGATGCCATTGACGAAGCGGCGTATCACCGGGTCGCGCGAGCTGAACATCTCATCCGGCGTGCCGCTGGCGTAAACACTGCCGTTGTGCAGCATCACCACCCGCTGTCCGACGGTGCGGACGCTGCGCATGTCATGGGTGACCACCACGGTGGTCACCTTGAGCTGCTCACGTATGCGGACGATCAGGCGGTCGATGCTGTCCGACACCACCGGATCCAGGCCGGTTGTGGGCTCGTCATACAGCAGGATTTCCGGTTCGTAAATGATGGCTCGCGCCAGTCCCACGCGCTTCCGCATGCCGCCTGACAGTTCAGAAGGTTTTTTATGCTGCGTGCCGCCGAGGTTCACCAGCTCGAGCGCGTGTTGCACCTTGTCGCGGACTTCCCTGCTGGAAAGGCGGGCTTCGCGCCGGAGGACAAAGCCCACGTTTTCCTCCACGGTCATGGAATCGAACAGGGCAGCGCTCTGGAAGAGCATCCCGAACTTGCGCCTCACCTCGATCAATTCACGCTCCCTCATGGCGTGAATGTCCCGTCCATCAATGGACACCTGTCCCGAGTCCGGCTTGAGCAGTCCGATCAGATGCTTGAGAATGACGCTCTTGCCGCCGCCGCTGCGGCCGATGATGACAATGGACTCGCCCTTTGCAATGTCGAGACTGACATCCTCCAGCACGCGATGGGAGCCGAAGCTCTTCGCCAGTTGACTTGCCTTGATCATCTCAGTTGGGAACGAGGGGCTTGAGGGCCAGGGTGAGGAAGAAATTGGCGACGAGGATGGTGATCGAGGCAAGGACCACGGCACCCGTTGTTGCCCGGCCAACCCCCTCGGCACCCTCCCCACATGACATGCCCTTGTAACAGGAAACGACCACGATGATGGCCCCGAACACGAAGGATTTGATGATGCCCGTCCACAGGTGGCCGGACACGGTGAACACGAGCATGTTGTGCCAGAGATAGGCCGCGTCAATGCCCAGCAGGTGCACGCAGACGATGTAACCGGCGGCAACCCCGATGGCGATGGCCTCGGCGGTCAGCAGGGGCAGGGCGACCATGGTGGCGTGGATGCGGGGCACCACGAGATACTCGACAGGATGCGTGGCCAGCGTCCTGAGGGCGTCGATCTGTTCGGTCACACGCATGGTGCCCAGTTCGGCCGCCATGGCCGCACCGACACGTCCGGCGACCATCAAGCCGGTGAGGACGGGGCCGAGTTCGCTGCACATGGAAACACTCACCACCGCAAGGGTGGCCGTGTCCATTTTCACCTTCTGGAACTGGAAGAAGGTTTGTGCCGCCAGCACCATGCCGGTGAAGGCGCCCGTGATCGCCACCACGGACTGGGATTTAACCCCGATGAAATGGAGCTGGTAGATGAAATCCGTCCAGGACGGGCGCCGGGCAAAGATCGACCGCACCACTTCGAGCGCAAACATGGCCACACGTCCAAGGCCTTCTATCCAGTCCTTTACAGTGCCTATGGCGGGTTGAATCATGCGATCGATTTCATTCTCTGGCCAAAAGGAGAACGCCATCTGGACGACCAGATGGCGTTGCCCCGGATTTCAACATGATGGCTAGCTGGATAGCGCGCCTTCTGCCGTGGCAGGCTGTGAAAACGTCAGTTTCCCATCCTCCGCCGACACCTGCACCGGATCACCCTCATGCAGATGGCCCTTCAGGATTTCCTCGGCCAGAGGGTCTTCAAGATACCGCTCGACGGCGCGGCGCATGGGGCGGGCTCCATATTCCGGATCATGCCCCTTCTCGCTCAGGAAATCCTTCGCCTTCTCGTCCAGCACGATGGAGATTTTTCGATCCTTGAGACGGCTGGACACCTTGGCTGCCTCCAGATCCAGAATCTGGAGCAGGTCCGGCTTCGTCAGCGACCTGAACACGATCACGTCATCCAGACGGTTGAGGAATTCCGGACGGAAGTTGCGCTTGGCCTC
>CAYQCZ010000328.1:3100-5503 GCA_964415955.1 uncultured Verrucomicrobiota bacterium
ATTTTGTCCCGCATCCGCTCGTAGGTCACGGCCTCTGTGGCGGTGGTGAAGCCGATGGTGGTGTTTTTCTTGATTGTCTCCGCTCCCACATTGGAGGTCATCAACACGATGGTGTTGCGGAAATCCACGGTGCGTCCCATGCCGTCGGTCAGCTTGCCCTCCTCAAGGATTTGCAGAAGCATGTTCATCGCGTCCGGGTGGGCCTTCTCGACCTCGTCAAACAGGACGACAGAGTAGGGGCGCCGTCGCACTTGTTCGGTGAGCTGGCCGCCTTCGTCATAGCCGACATATCCGGGCGGCGCACCCACCATGCGGGAGACGGCATGGCGCTCCATGTATTCACTCATGTCCACCTGGATGAGCGATTTGGCATCGCCAAACATGCCCTCGGCAAGTGATTTGGCCACGAGTGTCTTGCCCACACCGGTCGGCCCGAGCAGCAGGAATGTGCCAATCGGACGTTTGGGATCCTTGAGGTCCGCGCGTGACCGGCGCAGGGCCTTGCAGAGCGCGCTGACGGCTTCGTTCTGGCCGATGACAGTCTTGGAAAGCTCGCCCTCCATCTGGAGGAGCTTCTTGGCTTCGTTCTGCTCCATGCGCTTGAGCGGAATGCCGGTCATCTTGGAAACGACATGGAGAATGTCATCCTCCGCCACGGTGACGCGCTTTTCCTCACGTTCGGTCTTCCACGCGTTCATGATGGATTCCAGACGCTCCTTGGCCTGCTTCTCCTTGTCCCGCATGGCGGCGGCACCCTCGAAATCCTGCTCGCGGATGGCCCGTTCCTTCTTGGTCTTGATGTCCTCGATCTCACCCTCGATGTCCTTGACGTCCGGGGGGCGAGTCATGGCTCCGATGCGGCAACGCGCTCCGGCTTCATCCATCACGTCGATGGCCTTGTCCGGCAGGTAGCGGTCGGTGATGTAACGATCGGAAAGCTTCACGGCGGCAGTGACGGCAGCCTCCGTGATGTCGGCCTTGTGATGCTCCTCATACTTTGGCTTCAAGCCCTCCAGAATGAGGATGGCCTCCTCGATGGACGGCGCTTCGACCCGCACGGACTGGAACCTGCGCTCCAGTGCGGCATCCTTTTCAATGTATTTGCGGTATTCGTTGAGTGTGGTGGCCCCCACGCACTGGAGTTCACCGCGGCTGAGGGCGGGCTTGATGATGTTCGAGGCATCCATGGTGCCCTCCGCCGAGCCGGCTCCGACAATGGTGTGAAGCTCGTCGATGAAAAGAATGATCTTCTTGGAACGGCGTATCTCATCCATCACGGCCTTGATGCGCTCCTCGAACTGTCCGCGGTATTTGGTCCCCGCCACCATCAACGCCAGATCCAGCGTGATGACGCGCTTCTCCCGCAGGATTTCCGGCACGTTGCCCTTGGCGATCTCCTGGGCCAGACCCTCGACAATCGCCGTCTTGCCCACGCCGGCCTCACCAAGCAGCACGGGGTTGTTCTTGGTGCGGCGGCAGAGGATCTGTATGACGCGCTCGATCTCGTTCTTCCGGCCGATGACGGGGTCCAGTTCACCTTTGCGTGCCATCTCCGTCAGGTCGCGACCGAAGGCCTTGAGCGCCGGTGTTTTGATTTCACCCTTCTTGTCGTTTGTCTTTTCGGCTCCCTCGGCAGCGGGTTCCTCCTGCGAGGCGAGATTGGGGTCAAGTTCCTTGAGAATCTCCTGCCGGGTCTGTTCGATGTCGATGTCGAAGCTCTTCAACACCCGGGCGGCGACGCCTTCGCCTTCGCGCAGGAGGCCCAGCAGGATGTGCTCGGTGCCGACGTAGGTGTGGTTGAGGGCCTTGGCCTCCTTCCCGGCGAGGGCGAGCACCTTCTTGACACGGGGCGTGTATGGAATGTTGCCGATCTGCTTTTGATCCGGGCCGGTGCCGACCTGCTTCTCGACTTCCATCCGCACGGTATCCAGGTCGAGAGCCAGCTTCTGGAGCACGTTGACCGCGACGCCCTGGCCGAGCTTCAGCAGCCCGAGCAGCAGATGCTCGGTGCCCACGAAATTATGGTTGAAGCGGTCGGCTTCCTTGCGCGCGAGTGCGAGCACCTGCTGGGCCCGCGGCGTGAAGTTGCTCATGCTTTCGTCACTCATGTCTGAAAAATGGTTCCGGGCCGGTCGTTTGTCCAGTGTTTAGCTGGCCGGTCATGGCATTTGCGGCGCGGGGAACTGCCTGAGGCGTTCTCGGAGCAGCGTGGCACGGAGCACATCGCGTTCATCGGCGCTTAATTTGTGCTCGCTGGTGTTTTGCAGATGCGACGGCTGGGTGGTGACGAACAATTCGTTGATCACGGCGACCTGACCCTCCGGGAAGAATCCCAGTTCCGTCCCGAGCCGCAGGTGCGAGAGGTGGTTCATGGTCTCCTTGGATGTGATGAAGTGAGCGTGG
>CAYQCZ010000329.1:0-5475 GCA_964415955.1 uncultured Verrucomicrobiota bacterium
AATCCGAGGCCTACTTCAACACCCGTCCACGCAAAAGCCGCCTTGCGACCTGGGTTTCGCGCCAGAGCCTGCCCGTGCCCGACCGTGCGTTTCTCGAAAAAGGCATGGCCGAGGTGGAGGCGAAGTATCCGGACCATGTGCCCATGCCCGACTACTGGGGAGGCTATGTCCTGGAGCCTGACAAGATTGAATTCTGGCAGGGCCGTCGCAGCCGCCTGCATGACCGCCTCTGTTATGTGCGCCAGACAGACGGTGTCTGGAAACTGGAGCGCCTGGCTCCATGACAGGGCGCCAGACGGCGCACAACCAGGCAGCGGGAGTGGTGTTTGTCCTTCACAGCACCCGGAAACAGTGTATAAAGCCACGTTGAACCCGGAACACTGCCTGCGTCGGACTGCAAGCACATGGAAACTGTTTCCGTTCCGGCGGCGTCTTTAGACCAAACGCACATGAAAACATCCGCACCCATCCTCATCGCGGGCCTGTTGTTCGTGGCCGCTTCTTTCACCATCCAGGCCGCCGACACTCCAGCCCCGCTCGTGTGGAATGCGGAAACAAAGCTGCTGGACGCCGATTTCCAAAATCTTCCGCTCAGCGCGGTGATGCGCCATTTCCAAACCACCACCGGAGTCGAAGTCCAGATGCCACCCGGCGTGGACAAGCAGATCTCCGCCAAGTTCAACGGACTGAGCATGGGCGATGCGCTGGGGCGGTTCCTGGCCGGGCTGAGTTACTACGGGACATTCGACGGTGGCAATTATCAGGTCCGCATTCTTGATCCCAATGGGGGAACCAACGGAGTGGCGGCCAAATCCACACCACCCACCCGCAGCCTGACCTCCATACCGAGGCCGCCCAGCGTGCCAGCCACAACCACACAGGGCAGCGGCCCTGTGATCGTTGGCAAGAAGGGCAGTGACGGCAAAAGTGCCGGCCGCAATTTGAGCGATGCCGACCGCCGCGCCCTCGAAGAATTGATGCGGGCGTCAGGCCGGGATGGCAGCCGCGACGGAGACCGTTCGCGCAGCTTTTCCACGCCTGGCACCAGCCGCCCCAGCCCGGACAGCTTCCGCAAAGACCGTCCGCGGTGAATCACCGGCCCGCCGGTTTTCCCAAAAATCGGTTTGGTGATTTGTCCTGCGCCGGGCCATCATCAGCAGGCCCATGAAAACGTTCCTCGTCCTGCTGTCGTTGATACTGCTCACGGGCGCATTCCTGCTTGGATACAACACCGGCCTTTCGCGTGCCGGCCAGGCCGGGCCTGATGTCCGGGACGATCCTGCAGGCCCGGCCAAAGTTGTCCTCCAGCGGCCGCAGAAAAAGGCCGATGCCCCCGTCCATGCATCCGAAGCCGCCTCAAGCATCGATGCCATCGAGGCCGAAGTGCGCGCCGCCCTGCGAAGCGGCAGCAGTTCAAGGCGCATCGCCAGAATCCTCACAGCCACCGCAGGTCTGCCGGGCTCTGAAACCGCAGAACTGATCCGGAGGCTTGATCCGTTTCCCGACAGCCAGTCATGGTATGCCGTTTCAAACACTCTGCTGACACGATGGGCCGAGCATGACCCGGCCGCCGCACTGGCATGGGTGCAGCAGCGCACGGTCCGATACCAGCGAGAGGGAGGGCTGAGCCTGGTGCTTGGAGTCTGGGCCGGGCAGGACCCACGCAGCGCCATCGCCTATGTTCAGACACTGCCAAACGACACCTCAAAGGCACAGATTTGGAGCGGAATTATTGCAGCGGTTTCCGAATCCGATCCGGCCGGCGCCATGGAACTGGCAAAGTCACAGCTCTCGTCCGGCCAGCTGGCACAGGCAACCTACGGCATCTTTGGAGCATGGGCTGCTCGTGATCCCGCCCGTGCTCTTGAAGCCGCACAACAACTTCCCGGCGGGTATCAGCGGGACAACGCCATCTCCAGCATTTTGAGCCAGTGGGCGGAACAGCATCCCAAGGAGGCCCTGGCCGCGGCCACGTCCATCCAGGATCACAACCAGCGCCGCGCCGCCCTGCGGGGTGTGGCAAACCGGCTTGCCTCCACCGATCCCGAGCAGGCAGCAGAATTGATTTCAAAACTGCCCTCGTCGGACCAGGCAGGCGTGTTGCCCGGCATCATCGGCCAGTGGGCCGCGACCGACCTGAATGCCGCACTTGCCTACGCGCAGTCGCTTTCCTCCGACTCACAGCGCCGGACCGCCCTGCAATATCTGGTCCCTGAATGGGCGAGGCAGGACCCGAAAGCCGTGGCCTCCTTCATCGATCAACAGACCAATCCAGCCCTCCGTGACTCCTTGATCAGCAGCCTCGCCTCCTCTTGGTCACGTCAGGATGCCGATGGGGCGTTTGAATGGATTCAATCCCTGCCTGCTGGCAATGCCCGGCGCAACGCCCTGTCGAACTTTTTCTCCACGCTCGACAACATGGACCCCGCAAAGGCGGCGGTGCTGGCGGCACAACTCCCATCCGGAGCGTTGCAATCCTACACCTTTCAAAACATCGCCCGCAATCTGGCCCGGCAGGATCCCAACCAGGCCATCGAGTGGATTCAATCCCTGCCTGAGGGACGCATCAAGGCCGAGGCCATCCAGGGCACCACCGGCATTCTGGCGGAATCAGAGCCGCTCAAGGCCGTGGCATTGCTGGAGCAGATGCCCGCCGGTCAACACCGCAACAACGCGCTTTCCTCCCTGATCAGCAACTGGGCCGGACGCGATCTCGACGGGGCCATTGAATGGATGAGGCATTCCCAGGTTCTGGATACGAAGCTCGCCGCAGCGGCGAGCCTGAGCCATCAGTGGGCAAGGCAGGACCCCGCAGCCGCCGCGCAATTCGGCCTGTCGCTGCCCGAGGGATCGAAGCGCAGCCAGTTCCTTGGCAACGTGGCACGCCAGTGGAGCCAGGAAGACCCCGCACGTGCCATCACCTGGGCGCAGACCATCACGGACAACACGCTGCGCGAGGCCACCCTGCGCGACGCCATCAATGGCTGGTCGCAGTCCTCACCCATGGAGGCCGCCAGCTATGTGGCAGGCCTGCCTCAGGGCAGCCTGCAGGACGGCGCGGCGCTCAGCGTCATCAACACCTGGGCCAACGCGGACCCATCCGGCGCGGCAGCATGGTTGTCGCGGTTTCCGGAGGGCAAGGTCCGCAACAGCGGCATGAGCGCCCTGATCAACAGCTGGGCGCGCAATGACAGCAACGGGGCCGCGCAGTGGGTTCAATCATTGCCGCCCGGACCTTCACAGCAAACAGCCATCAGTTCCCTGATCCAGGCCATTGACAGTGAATCGCCATCCATGGCCGCCCGCTGGGTCATGGCGGTTTCCGATGAGAACCAGCGCACGCGCCATATCGAATCTGTGGCGCGAAACTGGATGCGCTACGACGCATCATCGGCCTCCTCATGGATTCAGCAACTGCCGCTGTCCATCGAGAAGAAGGACCAGTTGCTGAGGTCCGCCGATGGCCGTTCCCGATGAGCCGCGCACGCCTGCCGTCCATTTCCCTTGCCCGCCGGGGCCATGCCTTGCACAAAGAGGCATGGCACGTCCGGTTCTGATCACGTCAGTCCTTTCACTGGTCACACTGATGCTCGCGTCCGCCCTCCAGGCCGCGGATGTCAGACTGTCGAAGGTCAACAACGGTGCGAAGCCCCGCAACATCCTGTTCATTCTCTCGGACGATCACCGGTATGACGCCATGAGTTTCCTCGGCCATCCCTGGCTGGAGACGCCTCACATGGACCGCCTGGCCCGCAATGGCGTGCATTTCCCGAAGGCGATGGTCACCACATCGCTTTGCTCGCCCAGCCGCGCGTCCATCCTCACCGGACTGTATGCGCACTCCCATCGCGTGGTGGACAATTACAATCCGGTCCCACGCGATCTCGTCTTCTTTCCGCAATACCTGCAACGCGCCGGTTATGACACCGCCTTCTTCGGCAAGTGGCACATGGGCGATGTGGATGATCCCCAGCGTGGGTTCGATCACTGGGTGGCGTTCAAGGGCCAGGGCACCTATTGGCCGGACGGCCACGGAACCACGCGTGAGGTGCCGCAGACCAGCTACACCGGATTGAACGTCAACGGCCGCCAGGTGCCGCAAAAGGGTTACATCACCGATGAACTCACTGATTACACACTGGACTGGCTCGATGCACGAAGGGGGGCGAAACCGTGGTTCGTGTATCTGTCACACAAGGCGGTTCATTCGGATTTTGTCCCGGCGGACAGGCACCGGGGCCGTTATGCGGACAAGCCGTTTCCAGCACCAAAGTCCCTTGCGCCCACGCCTGAAAACCTGCGCGACAAACCCATGTGGCTGCAAAACCAGCGCAACAGCCGTCACGGCGCGGATTTCGGATACAACCTGCCGGACTTCGATCTTGCCGCCTACTACCGCCGCTACTGCGAAGCGCTGCTGGCCGTGGATGACAACATCGGGCGCCTGCTGGCATGGCTTGAGCGAAAGGGCCAGCTTGAAAGCACACTGGTCGTTTACATGGGCGACAATGGTTTTCAGTTCGGCGAACACGGTCTGATTGACAAGCGCACCGCCTACGAGGCGTCCATCCGGGTGCCCCTCCTCTTTCATTGCCCGGACCTGCTGCCCCAAGGAACGCGTGTTTCCCAGACGGTTGCGAACATCGACATCGCCCCCACATTGCTGGAGGTCGCCGGCCTGAAACCACCAGCCCACATGCATGGGCGCAGCTTCCTTCCACTGGCCATGGGAAAATCCATCCCGTGGCGCGAATACACGCTCTACGAGTATTACTGGGAGCAGAACTACCCGCAGACCCCCACCATGCACGCGCTCGTGGGTGACCAGTGGAAATACATCCGTTATCAGGGGCTTTGGGACTTGAACGAGTTTTACAACCTGGAAGACGACCCCGGCGAGCAACGCAATCTCATCCACGTGCCCGCACAACAACAACGCATCGCGGCAATGAACCAGCTCCTGTTCGACGAACTGGTCCGCACGGGCGGCCAGAACATGCCTTTGCTGCGTGATCGTGGTGCCACTTTCCCCTGGCGCCATCCGGCCAGGTCCAAACAGGCGCTGTTCCCAAAGGAATTCTTCCGGGAGCGCGAGCCCCGTTGATCATGGGAGTCTGCACACCACCCGCAACACCGCCCCTCAGGCAGCCTTGCTTCGTTGAACAACCGGAGTGCGCAGAACCCGGTGGATTTCCATCAACACCTGGCTGACAGGGTGGGCTTTTGAAAGAAACCCACCGGCTCCAAGCTCAAGGGCATCCTGCATGAGATCCTCCCTGTATCCCATGCCTGTCAGCATGATCACGGGAAGGGATGGGTGCGAGGCCTTGACCTCTGCCAGGAAGGCCAGGCCATCCCCGTCCGCCAGATGGATGTCCAGAATCAAGACATCCAGTGGTTCGAGATCGATCAACCGGCGGGCCGCATCCACGGTATCCACGGACCATGCCGTGCAGCCGTGAATGTTGAGATATT
>CAYQCZ010000330.1:0-5471 GCA_964415955.1 uncultured Verrucomicrobiota bacterium
CAACCCTGCTGTTGACCGCTGGCACCGCGCTGCTCATGTGGCTGGGCGAGCAGATCACCGAGCGCGGAATCGGCAATGGTGTGTCACTGGTCATCACGATCGGAATTCTTGCGCGGCTGCCTGATGCAGGTCAGGGATTGTTTGACATGTTCAGTCCTGCGCGTGGTGATGATCAGGCGGGGTTTCTGCATGCCGTGGCGCTTGTTCTCATGCTGGCGGCTGTTGTGGCCGGTGTGGTTGCCGTCACGCAGACCCAGCGCAAGGTTCCCGTGCAATACGCACAGCGCACCGTCGGTAGGAAGGTGTATGCTGGCAGCAGTTCGTTCATGCCGCTCCGCCTGAATTACGCGGGGGTCATGCCCATCATTTTCGCACAGGCATTGCTCATGTTCCCCGAAAAGATTTTCTATTTCCTTGGTAAAACCCTTCAGGGGGATGGCACCACAACAAGCGGCTTTGCCTTCAGTCTTGGCAAGATGTTGAATTCACTGGCGATACTTTTCAGCGCCCAGTCGTTCTTCTACATGACGGTGTATTCCTTGATGATTCTTTTCTTCTCCTACTTCTGGGTGGCCACCCAGTTCAACGAAATACAAATATCCGATGACCTGAAGAAAATGGGTGGCTTCATCCCGGGCGTCCGTCCGGGCAAGGAAACCACTGATTTCCTGCACCGCACCATGAGCCGGATCACGCTGGCCGGTGCCATTTTCCTCATGATCATTGCAGTCCTGCCCATCATCATGTCCCAATCATGGAGGATTCCCTTCCAGGTGGCCCAGTTTTTCGGTGGGACGAGTCTTGTGATCACCGTGGGCGTGATGCTGGACACCATGCGTCAGATGGAATCGCATCTGTTGATGCGGCATTACGATGGCTTTTTGAAGAAGGGCAAGCTGAAGGGCCGGTTTTGATGCCGCCCCTCTGGCTGCCACCCGGGGCATAAGCTCCCGGGTATGGTTCCTTGAAACAATCGGATACGTCTCGGTCGTCACGATGGCGGCCTGCACTGCCACAGCATGATCAAGTCAAAGAATGAACGTGAAATCGAAGCAATGCGCCGCGCCTGCATGGTTGCGGCCACTGTGCTGAATGATGCATGTTCCTTCATTGCTCCCGGGATCAGCACGCAGCAGCTTGATGTGTTTGTGGCGGAACGGATTGCCGTGCATGGAGGCAAGAGTGCATTCCTTGGTTACAAGGGGTATCCATGCCACGCCTGCATCTCCGTGAACGAGCAGGTGGTGCATGGCATAGCCGGTCCAAGGATCCTTCAGTTTGGCGATTTGGTGAGCCTGGACATTGGCGTGAGGGTGGACGGGTTTATTGGTGACAATGCCAGAACGGTGGCTGTCGGCGGGTGTGATCCTGCCAGGCAGCGGTTGATGGATGTCACTGAGGCCGCCCTTTATGAAGGCATCAAACATGCGCGGCCGGGCAGCAGGGTGTCGGACATCTCCGGGGCCATTCAGAATTATGTTGAATCGAATGGTTTCAGTGTTGTCCGTGAGTTTGTCGGACACGGCGTGGGGCGTAACATGCATGAAGACCCGCAGATCCCAAATTTTGTGGATGGCGGGTTGTCCCCGAAATTGAAGGCCGGATTGACCATCGCGATAGAGCCGATGGTCAATGCCGGGCGGCCCGATGTAAAAGTTCTGAATGATGGCTGGACAGTTGTCACTTCAGATGGCAAACCTTCCGCCCATTTTGAGCATACCGTCCTGGTGACGGTGGATGGGCCTGAGATACTGACATGGCCTCAACGCGTCTTATCCGGATGCAGGCAGTCGTGACGGCAATTCGATCTGATCGGGTTGTGCTGGTTCGTTTGAAAAACGGTCATGATGTGGTGGCTTTTGCAGCCCGGGCATCGTCCCCGCAGGTGCGGCAGTTGAAGGCGTCCGATGTCGTGATGGTTGAGATGTCGCCGTGTGACATGTCATGCGGCAGATTGAGATTTGGTTAACAAAGAATAAAAATGAAAGTTCGCGCATCAGTCAAAAAACTCTGCGAGCATTGCAAAGTCATACGGCGCAAGGGTGTGATCCGGGTGATTTGCACCAATCCTCGCCACAAACAACGTCAAGGCTAAACGAGAAACATTATGCCCCGTATCATTGGTGTAGATATTCCGGCGGACAAGCGCATCGATATTGCGCTGCGATCCATTTATGGCCTCGGCCCGGTCAACTCGCGCGAAATCATCGAGCGTGCGGGCATTGACCCGAGCACTCGGGCGAAGGATCTGACAGAACAGCAGCTTTCCCAGATCGTCCATGCCATTCAAGAAGGCAAGTATGTGATCGAAGGTGATCTTCGCCGTGAGCTTGGTCTCAACTTGAAGCGCCTTCAGGGCATCAAGTGCTACCGCGGCATCCGCCATTTGAGGGGGCTTCCCGTGCGCGGTCAGCGCACATCGACCAACGCCAGGACGCGCAAGGGGCCCCGCAAGACGGTGGGCGTCCAGCGCAACCCCAACGCCAAGACAGGCATCCACTAATACATTCCTATGTCCGACGAAACGAACGAAAAACCCACACCGCCTGCCGCTGAAGCGGCCGAGGTGCCGGCCAAGGCCAGGTCCAGCAAAAAGAAGGCCGAGAAATCAGAGGCCGCCGCGGATGCTCCTGCGGCCCCTTCAACAGTCGTTGCCGCGCCCACTGCGGCTGAGTTGCTGGGTGAAGATCAGGGACCTGCCAAGATCATCAAGGCCAAGCACGCCAAGAACGTTGCTGTGGGCGTGGCGAACATTCTTGCCACATTCAACAACACGCTTGTTTCCATCACTGACATGCAGGGGCATGTCATCGGATGGTCCAGTGCGGGCAAGGTTGGCTTCAAGGGTTCGCGGAAAAGCACGGCGTTTGCCGCCCAGCAAGTGGCGCAGGATGCGGCCCGCCAGGCGATGTCCCACGGTCTGCGTGAGGTCGAGGTTCGGGTGAAGGGTCCGGGATCGGGCCGTGAATCGGCCGTCCGTGCGCTTCAAGCCATCGGACTTGAAATCACGTCCATCAAGGATGTCACCCCCATTCCGCACAATGGCTGCCGTCCCCGCAAGCGCCGCCGCGTTTAGTCAATTTCAGCAATTTTATTTATGGCACGATATACAGGACCACGAGTTCGCATCAGCCGGCGGTTTGGCACACCCATCTTTGGCCCGTCCAAGTATCTGGAGCGCCGCAACTACGGGCCGGGAGTTCATGGCCCCAAGTCCCGACGCAAGAACAGCGAGTATGCTTTGGGGCTCATGGAAAAGCAGAAGCTCCGTTATTACTACGGACTGCTGGAGCGCCAGTTCCGCCGGGTGTATGAGAAGGCCCTCACCAAGCGTGGTGTGACCGGCGAAATCATGTTGCAGATTCTTGAGACGCGTCTCGACAGCGTCGTTTACAATCTGGGTTTTGCCTACACGCGGGCTGCAGCCCGCCAGTTGGTCAGCCACGGTCATGTGACGGTCAACGGTCGCAAGGTGTCTGTGCCCTCCTATGCACTGAGGGTCAATGACGTCATTGAGATCAAGAACGCGAGCGTATCCCGGCAGCTTGCCCTCCGTGGACTGGAATTGTCCACCAGCCGGGCCGTCGCGGACTGGCTGTCGCTGAACAAGGATGCCTTCCGCGGCAGTGTTGTCCGCATACCGGGCCGCGAAGACATTCAGCCGGTGGCCAACGAGCAGGCCGTTGTCGAATTTTATTCCCGCTAGTCCCAAACCATCAACCATCGCAATTACACGGGCGGTGTGCTGCCGGGAATGCAGTGCACAGCCAGATTAAAATTGCATCCTAATTACATATGCCAGTCCGCCTAGGTCGCTTCGAAATGCCGAAACGGTTGAAGAAGGAAGATTCAACCGCCACAGCAACATATGCCCAGTTTGTCGCCGAGCCCTTTGAGCCGGGCTTCGGTCATACCATCGGCAATTCACTCCGCCGTGTCTTGCTTTCATCACTTGAGGGTGCCGCCATCACGTCGCTCAAAATTGATGGAGCCATGCACGAATTTGCCACGGTGGACGGGGTTGTGGAGGATGTCACGGAAATCGTGCTCAACCTGAAGAAGGTCAAGTTCAAGGCCCACAGCCGTGACCCGCAGAATTTGATCCTCTCGGTCAACAAGGAAGGGGCCGTGACCGCTGGCGATATCGAGCTCAATCAGAATGTTGAAGTCGTCAATCCCGGCCAGTTGATCTGCACGTTGGACAAAAAGAAGAAGTTCATCATGGAGCTGGAGGTCAAGGTGGGCCGTGGTTTCCATCCAGGAGACGCCAACAAGAAGCCCGACCAGGCCATTGGGGTCATTGCCATTGATTCCATTTTCTCGCCTGTGACGCGCGTTCGCTATGCCGTCGAGTCCGCCCGCGTCGGGCAGCGCACGGATTATGACCGGCTCGTTCTTGATGTATGGACTGATGGGCGCATCACTGCCGAAGACGCGCTCACGCAGGCATCGGCCATTCTCCGCCACCACCTGGATGTCTTCGTGAATTACGATGACAATGCAGTCACCTTCGAGGAGGTTGTGGACAAGCAGGATGATGACAAGAGCAAGACACGCAAGCTCCTCAACATGAGCGTCAATGAAATTGAGCTCAGCGTGCGTGCGGCAAACTGTCTGAACAACGCCAACATCACAACTGTTGGCCAGCTTGCCATGAAGACGGAGCAGGAAATGCTCAAATACAGGAACTTCGGCAAGAAATCACTGAACGAGATCAAGGACAAGCTGCAGGCCTTGGGTTTGCAGCTTGGGATGAAATTTGAGGCCGGCCTGATGGATGGCCCTAAGGAAGAGCCGCCCGCCCTCTGATGCGGGCATTATCTGAAGGAATCGTATGCGACACCTCAAACGAACGGCCAAGCTGGGCCGCACCACAAAGCATCGCAATGCCATGCTTGCGAACTTGGTGTGCAGTCTCATCAAGGAAAAGCGCGTCACCACCACCCTGGCCAAGGCCAAGGCCGCTCGCTCCGTGGCAGAAAAGATGGTGACCCTTGGCAAAATGGGCACCCTGCACCATCGTCGTCTGGCCGCCTCCAGGCTTCGCGTCCGCGGACGCTCGCTGAGCCAGAGCAAGGCGGAACGGGCCAGGTGGCGTCAGGAGGAGGATGCCGTGCGCATCCTTTTCGAGGAAATTGCCCCGAACTACAAAACCCGGAACGGTGGTTACACCCGCATTGTCAAACTCGGCCAACGCCAGGGGGATGCCGCTGACAAGGCCATCCTCGAATGGGTGGATGCTGAGACCATGGGTTCCACGCCTGCGGCCGGAGGTGAGCCCTCTGCTGCGGCAGAAGCCCCCAAGACGGAATAGTTTCCGTCCCACGGATTGCTGTGATGAAGCCCGCTCCACGGAGCGGGCTTTTTTTTTCAACGGTTCCCTCCGTGTTGACTCACGGCAAATTGCTCTTGGCGCACCCGGCAAATCCGTGTAGTTACAAGCCGTTTCAAGCCACTCTCATCATAATGAC
>CAYQCZ010000331.1:0-5455 GCA_964415955.1 uncultured Verrucomicrobiota bacterium
GGACAAAGACAGGATTGTTTCCGGCGTGCGTGAGGCCATTGACGGTGGGGCTGAGAGCTGGTCGGCCGAATACCGGTTTCTGCGCAAGGACGGCGGGTATGCCTATGTGCTGGACCGTGGCTACATCATGCGCGATGCGGAGGGAAAACCCGTCCGCATGATCGGGGGCATGACGGACTTCACAGCACGCCAGGCGGCGGAACAGCGCGCCCATGAACAGGCCACGCTGCTGGACAAGGCGCAGGATGCCATCACCGTGCGGGGGCTGGATCACCGTCTGCTGTTCTGGAACAAGAGCGCCGAGAGGCTTTACGGCTGGAGTGCGGCGGAAGCGCTGGGGCAGTCCGCACCGACATTGCTGGAACGCGACCCAACGGCCTTCCTGGCCGCGTCCTCGGCAGTCGAAACCCATGGCGAATGGACCGGTGAAATCACGCACTACAGCAAGGCCGGCAAGGAGATCATCGTCGAGGCGCGATGGACGCTGGTGCGTGACGAGGCCGGCCACCCGCAATCCATCCTCGCCATCGAAACGGACATCACCGAGAAGAAGAAGCTCGAGACCCATTTCCTGCGGGCGCAGCGCATGGAGAGCATTGGCACGCTGGCGGGCGGCATCGCGCACGATCTCAACAACGTGCTCGCGCCCATTGCCATGTCCCTCGAACTGCTGAAAGGCACTTCAAACGACCCGGAACTGGAGGAGGTGCTCCACACCCTGAGCAGCAGCACCCGTCGGGGCACGGACCTGGTGAAGCAGGTCCTCTCCTTCGCCCGGGGTGTCGAGGGACAGCGGGTGCCGGTCAATCCGGCTCATATCATCCGGGACATCCAGCAGGTGGTGCGCGAGACTTTCCCGAAGTCCATCACCTTCGCCCTGCAAACCGCCAAGGATCTCTGGACGGTGACGGGCGACCCCACGCAGTTGCATCAGGTGATACTGAATCTGTGTGTGAACGCGCGCGACGCGATGCCGGATGGGGGACGCCTGACGATTCATCTGGAAAATGCCGTGATAGATGAGGTTTATGACGGCATGAATCCAGATGCCATGGCGGGCACCTTTGTGATGGTCAAGGTGGCGGACACGGGCACCGGCATTCCACGGGACATTCAGGACCGCATTTTCGAGCCGTTCTTCACCACCAAGGAGGTGGGCAAGGGCACCGGGCTGGGGCTCTCCACCACGCTGGCCATCATTAAGAGTCATGGAGGTTTCATCAACCTCTACAGCGAGCCGGGCAGAGGGACCACCTTCAAGGTCTATCTGCCTGCCAGCACCTCGGCGGCGGCCGCCGAAAGCACGGCCGTCCAGCAGACCCGCCTGCCCCGCGGCCATGGCGAACTGGTGCTGCTGGTGGATGACGAGGAAAGCATCCGGATGATCGCGCAAAAGACCCTCGAACGCTTTGGATATCGGGTGCTGCTGGCCTGCAATGGCGCGGAGGCCGTTTCCATCTATGCCCGGCAGCGCGAGGACATCGCGGTCGTCCTCACTGACATGGCGATGCCCATCATGGACGGCCCCGCGCTGATCATCGCGCTCAAGGCGATTGATCCCGAGGTGAAAATCATCAGCTCCAGCGGCCATGCGTCCAGTGGCGGCGTGGCTGCGGCGATGAACTCCGGCGTCAAACACTTCATCGCCAAGCCTTACACGGCGGAATCCATCCTCAAGGTGCTCCGCGAGGTGCTGGGCGTCCGGAATGAGGGGCCGCATTAAAGCGCCGACCGCGCCTCCGTGAAGGGGATGCACCCTCCCTGATGACGGTCTGGCATGCTGTTGACTGCGGCACAAGGGATGATAGAACCGTGGTCATGCGGAATGGCCGACACCCGATTCCTCCTGGTGGGGCGGCATTTTTCACCTTCACCTGTCTTTTACTTCTGGGTCCGTCCTGCAGCGTCTGCCTGGCCCAGCCCGCCAACAGCCAGTTTGCCGGTCGCGCCACGCTGAGCGGAGTTTCCCCCACCGCCTCTGGATCGAACGTCCTGGCAACCAAGGAAACGGGCGAACCACACCACGGTGGCAATGCCGGAGGCGCATCAGTCTGGTGGACCTGGACTGCGCCGGGCAACGGCAGCGTGGTGGTGTCCACGGCCGGAAGCAGCTTCGACACATTGCTGGGCGTCTATACGGGCGGCAGCGTCGGCACGCTGTCGCTGGTGGCCGGGAATGACGATGATCCTGACCGGAGCGATCTCACCAGCAAGGTGGCTTTCACAGCGGCTTCGGGAACCGCATATCAGATTGCCGTGGACGGATTCGACGGTGAAACCGGGAGCATCAGCCTGTCGCTGACCTTCACAGCCGCGGCAGCCCCTCTTTCCCTGGGGTCGCCGCAGCGTCTGACGGGCGGCGAGTTCCGTTTCAACCTGCAGGGCAGTGCGGGCAAAACCTACGTCATTGAGGCCACCACCAACTTCAGCTCCTGGCTTGCACTGGCAACGAACACCATCACATCACCCCCGCTGACCTACACGGACGCGGGGAGCACCGGCTTGCCCCGCCGCTTTTACCGCGCACGTGAACAGTCGCAAACTGCGCCGTCCGCACCCACGGGACTCCAGGCCACGGCCGGCAACGCGCAGATCACCCTCTCGTGGAACGCCGTGGACGGGGCCGCTTCCTACGTGCTCTACATGGCCAGGAGCTCCGGTGTGAACAGGAGCAACTACGGCTCGCTCCCGGGAGGTGCCCGGATTCCCGGGATTGGTGCAGCGTCCCATGGGCTCACCTCCTTGAACAATGGCTCGACCTACTACTTCGTGGTGACCGCCGTCAATGGCGCCGGCGAGAGCTCGGAGTCGGCCCAGGTCTCGGCCATGCCATCCCTCACGGCACCACCCCCTCCGCTGCTCGCCATTCATTCTGCACCTCCCGCACAGGGCACGGCCGGCACCGCCTACAGCTTCGCGTTTCAAGCTACGGGCGGCACACCGCCTTACTCCTGGTCGGCCTCGATCATCGCGCCTGATTCCTCCGACAACGGACTTTCACTGGATGCAAACACCGGGCTTGTAACAGGCACGCCGTCGTTCTCCGGACGGCTGCCGTTTGCGGTCCGGGTGCAGGATGCCGCTTACAAAACCGTCACCGCACAGTATGACCTGGTGTTCAGCGGCAACGGCAGCCCGCATTTCTTTGTGGGCAATCCCGTGAACGGCGTGCAGGGCAGCGCGTATGCCTACCGTTTCCAAACTTCATGGGGTGGAGTGTCTGGTTGCCAAAATCCGAACCTGCTGCTCATTCAGGGCTCGATTCCTCCCGGGCTGACCTTGAACACATTGTCAGGTGATCTGGGGCAGCCGCCCGCCAGTTCCGGGACCCCGGCGGCCGCGGGCACTTACACGTTCACCGTTTCCGCAGATCCAGGCCTCTATTGCGTCACACCGGCCAAACCCACGGACGCCATCACCTTCACCATCAACATTGCCTCATCGGGTTCGCCCGCATCCCCCCCGGGAGCCTCCAACTGGCAGCGCCAGGGGGGCAGCCCCGTCCTTTCGCCAACCCAGTCTTCCTGGGATGATTTCAAGATTCGCGCTCCTTCGGTCATCAAAGTGGGCGCCACCTACATCATGTATTACGAGGGCGAGGATGCAGCCGGTCACAAACGCCAGATAGGACGGGCGACATCCAACGACGGTGTCACATGGGTCAAAACCGGTGCAAATCCCGTTTTGACACCGGGCGCGGCCGGCAGCTGGGATGCTCTGGAAGTGCGATATCCGTCCGTTCACTTCGACGGCACCACGTATCGTCTCTGGTATTGGGGATGGAATGGAACCGATGCCGCCGCCAAGATCGGCCTGGCAACCTCCAGTGATGGCATCACCTGGACCCGGCATGCTTCGCCGGTGTTGGGGGCGGCCTATGGCGGTTCGGGCTACATTCCGGGTTCAGTGCTGAAGCCATCCTCACAGTTTGTGATGTATTACGCAAACGCCTTTGGGCGCATGGCGCGCGCCTCCTCCACGGATGGCGTGGTCTGGACGGAACAGGGGGAGGTATTGCAGCCGGGCAGCAAATGCGGCCGGCCCAGCGTGACATTTGATGGCACCACCTACCGCATGTGGCTGACTCAATACACGACCTTCGGAGGGGGTGTTGCGACCAGCAGCCCGCTGACACACAGCAAGATTGTCTTCGCTTCCTCCACCGATGGAACGACCTGGACACCGTTTGCCACCAATCCGGACGTGTGTTTCTTCTGCAAAACCACGGATGCCCTGGTGCCCCTGCTTGGAATGGGGCCGTCCGGTGCCTGGGACCGCCCGGGTGTCAGTGAGCCATCCGTCGTCCAAGACGGAGCATCGTTCAAAATGTGGTATGCAGGAGGCTCCCTCAACATTCCCGGCTTTGGCAGCCTGAATTCCACGCCATTCGCAGAGGGGGCCATCGGCCTCGCTGTCATCCCCTGAAGCAAACAGCTCCGACACAGTCCCGTCGCTCCGGCAGATTTCTGGCAGGGGAAAGCCCGGGTGTCCACCCCGGCCCTCAGAGCCTGTCTGAAAATGACAAGGGGTGCTGCGGCTGGGGATTTTGTCTGTGGCCAAGGCGGCGAGCCCTGCGCATCCCCGCAGCGGGCTGCAAGGGGTGAGCCAACGCAGGCCACGGACAAAAGAACCGCCGCCCGGAGGGTTTTCGAGCCAAAGGACGTCTGGCTTTGTTGCTCGTCGGTCGCAGCCCCATGAAGGGGATGCTCCCTCCTCACGCCTCGCCATCCGCACCTTTACTCGAAAACAGCGCCCCTTGTCATTGTCAGACAGGCTCTCAGTGCTTCTCCGCCGCCTCGTAACGCTTCAAGAACTCGTTCTCGGCATCCACGGTGCCGATGAGGACCAGTTCGTCGTGTTCCTGAAGGGGCACGAACGGATCCGGGTTGACCTCCATCTCGCCGTTGCGGCTCACGGCCACCACGGTGCATTGGGTGTCGGCGCGGATGGAGGTTTCCGCAATGGTCCTGCCGACCAGCTTGGCGGGGATGTCCACGCGGAAGACGTTCAGTCCCTCGGCCACCATCAGGAGATCGCTGCGTTTGAGCAGGTTGAAGATGATGCTGGCCCCCATGGAGGCGTAGGACATGACAAAGTCCGCCCCGGCACGGTGCAGGGTGGAGACATTGCGCTCGCGCGTGGCGCGGCTGATGATGTGGATGTCCGGGCGCAGTTTCCGGCAGAAAATGGTGAGGTAGATGTTGGTGTCGTCGTCGTGGGTGGTGATAACGGCCGTGGGAGCCTCCATGATGCCCGCTTGCTTGAGGACTTCTAAATCGGCCGCATCGCCGACGACATATTTGCTGGCATCCCGCACCCGCTCGGGCAGTAGCTCGACAATGCGGTAATCCACCCCCCGTTCGGCCAACCCACGGCCGACGGCACGGCCGACACGGCCGCCCCCCATAATCACCACCCCATGGGGCGAGGTGGGCTGATTGACAAAAAGCTGGTT
>CAYQCZ010000332.1:0-5439 GCA_964415955.1 uncultured Verrucomicrobiota bacterium
CACCACGGAGTCATTGATCGCCTCCATCGAGGACGCCTCACGGAAAGGCAAGATCAAGATCAAGTCCATCAACGACTACACTTCGGAAAAGGTGGAGATCGAGATCAAGGCCCCGTCCGGCGTGAGCGCACAGCAATTGATCGACGCGCTCTACGCCTTTACGGGCTGCGAGGTCTCCATCAGCAGCCGCATCATCGTCATTCGCGACAACCGGCCGGTTGAAATGACCGTCAGCGAGGTGCTGGAGGCCAACACCGCACAGCTCGTGGACATTCTCCGCCGCGAACTGGAGCTCAAGCAGAAGCGTCTGGAGGATGAACTGCATTTCCGCACGCTGGAACGCATCTTCATCGAGGAGCGCATCTACAAGGCCATTGAAAAGTGCAAAACGAACGAGGCCGTGTTCGCCGCAGTCCACGAGGGCTTCAAGCCGTTCCACAAACAGATGCTCCGCGATCTTACCGATCCTGATGTCGAGCGCCTGTTGCAGGTGCGCATCCGCCGCATCTCGCTTTTTGACATCCATCAGCACCGCGAGGAGATGGAGAAAACAAAAGCCGAGCTGGCAGAGACGCAGAAGCACCTGAAGAACGTGGTCAAATACACGATCGGCCACCTGGAGGGACTGCTCACCAAATACGGCCCCATGTATCCCCGCCTGACCACCAAGTCTGCGCGCCACGAGCAGATCGACGTGAAGGAGGTCGCCTTCAAGGCGTTCAAGGTCGCCTACAACCGCGAGACCGGCTACATCGGCCACAAGGTCAGCGGCGACGAGTTCAAGATCGACTGCACGAAGTTCGACAAGCTGCTGCTCGTGTTCAAGGACGGCCACTACAAGGTGGTCGATCTCCAGGAGAAGCTGTTCATCGGACCCGACCTCATCTTTGCCGACATTCCGGACCGCGACCGCGTGTTCACCTGTGCCTACACGGACCGCAAGGCGAGCTACCTGAAGCGGTTCAAATTCGGCGGAACCATCCTCAACCGCGATTACCGCTGCATCCCCGAGAAGTCACGCATCCTGCTTTTCATGCCGGACACGCCGCCCGTCCTCTACGTGCGCTACAAACCCGCGCCGCATCAGAAGATCCACCAGCAGACCTGCAATCCTGAAAAAATCGAAGTGCGTGGTCCCAAAACAAAGGGCCGCATGCTCTCCATCAAGGACGTCAGCTCCGTCACACCTGAACCTACGCGCGGCTGGGACAAGGACGCGCCCACCACGGAAATTCCGTTTGTCTGATTCAATCTCATCTCCCGCCCTTGATGTGCGCTCGTCCGTCGTGCGTGGCGCGCTGGGTTTCTGCGTGCCCAGTCTTGCGGTGTTTGGCTCGTGGGCGCTGGCCGGGAAATGGATGTATCGCAATCTCACGGAGGTGGGAGCCTATGCCGTCTGGGCGCTGCTGTTCATCGGCCTTTCGGGCATCGTGCTGCACCGGTTGCTGGTGAAAGACCGTCCACTGCCGTGGTTTCAGGGGGTGTTCACTGCGGCCTTCCTGCTGTATGCCGTTGGCTGGTGCGCGGCGTGGTTTGCGCTGCGCAACAAGGCGGGAGAGTGGGTCGGGTCGCTGACCGGCACCGCAGCCATGGCGTGGGTATTTGCACGCGCATTCAGGCCGAAGCAGAAGTTGGCCCCAATCCTCACAGGTTTGTTTGCCGCCCATTCCGCAGGTTATTTCATCGGTGGAATCCTGTTCGCGGCCATGGGTGGCGGCATGGGGAAAATCCTCTGGGGCGTTTGCTATGGTCTGGGCTTTGGCGCAGGCATTGGCTGGGCACTGCATCTTTGCCAGCGCCCGGCGCAACCAGCCTGAGCCGTTCACTTTGCGGCGTTGTTCCGCATGTAGTAAAAGTAGCCGTCCTCCGCTCCTCCCAGAAAATCCGGCGTTCCGTCACCATTCCAGTCCACGGTGGTGGGGCTGACGTCATGGCCTTCGATGTTGCGCTTTTCCAGCGGCCCCATGTCCTTGAAGAACCATTTGCCGTCACGGGCATCCACCTGGCGCAGGAAGTTTGCATTGGATGAGTTCAGCAGGATGTCCAGCCGCCCGTCGCCATCCCAGTCCACAATGCTCAATTTGCGCCGGCCACTTTTGCCGGCCACGCCCTTGCTGATCAGCAGTGGCTCGCCCTTATCATCACAGAGCACATGCCTGGGCGGCAGCAGCACCAGCCGGCCTTCCCGGCGTGTGCGTTCGAAGAAGGCAAGGCGTCCGCTCTGATCCATCATGACAAGATCATTCAGGCCGTCCTTGTTCCAATCCACCACTACCGGTGTGGTGCGCCACTGCGTGAGCAACGCATCGCCATCCGGCCGCAGCCATCCGTAAGGCAAAACGGGCTGAGGACCGCTCCACGCCACCTCCACGGCCTCTCCTCTGGCAAGCCTTGGCGCGGTGCGCGTGCCGGTATTGCGATACCAGGTCACTCTGCCGAGGATGGAATTCACCATCAGGTCCGGCAGGCCGTCGTGGTCCCAGTCTGCGACGGTGAGCGTCGTGTAGCCCCACTTGGCTTCACATGGACCTTGGATGCTGCCGTTGTAGCCGGCCATGGGACGGATGACCTGCCCGTCTGCTTCGAGATATCGCACCGCAGCCCACTTCGGCTGTTCCACACCCGGACCGCTCAGGTTCTCAAAAAAGCCGATGTAACCGGCGGTGTTTCCGCTGATGATGTCGATGTCTCCATCGCCGTCCCAATCCACACCCACCGGTGTGGCCAGTGCGCCAAACTTCACATCGGCCGCCTCCTGCTGGAAATAACGCGGCGGCAGAAACTGTGGTGTGCGGTCCGCAGTGAGCTTCCCGGTGTTCTCAATGAAGGCAACACGCCCGTCCTCATCGCCGCAGATCAGATCCATGTCACCATCATTGTCCCAGTCGATGGCCACCGGGGTGATCATCTGCAAATCCATCGTCAACGGCCTGGGTGAACCCGGCAGCCTGGCCGCCTCCTGCACCGCCAGCCATGCGGATGGAAAGCCCTTCACCCCCTGCGGCAGCGTCAGCCTTCGTCCCGGTGCGTAGGCCGGTGATGTGCGCGTGCCGGTGTTCTCGAAATAGGTGAAGCCATCCAGGAACTCGCCGCACAACAGATCAAGGTCTCCATCGCCATCGAAATCCGCGAAGTTTGGAGAGGGCCAGCCAAAGACTTCCAGCGGGGCTCCCGCAGACTGGACGAGCACGGGTGGCGCATAGGCTGGCTTTGAATCCGTGGCGGTGTTCCGGGCCACATATAGAAATCCGCGCAGCGGCGCATTGGTCCACCTGCCCTCAGGCGTGTAGGCGTTGTCCCAGCCGTAACCGGTCCAGTCGCCCACACCCACCACGATGTCCTGAACCCCGTCACCATCGTAATCAACCATGCGCCACATGTTCGCGCGGACCTTGTTCGGATGCACCGCAGCAGGGAGAGGCAGCTTTACGCCACGTTCCAGTCCGGTCTTCAGAAAGTCCGGGTAATGCATTCCCGGTGAAAGCACCACCGGCCTGCCGTCCACATGACTGACCTGGACGTTCTGCATGCCTTTGCTGATGCGGCGGCCGGCCTTGAACACCGGCATCTTGTTGCGCGAGGTGTCCCCGCTGGTGTTCTCGAAGAAATAGACGCCGTTGTAGGGCTTGTCGGGACAGTTCACGACAAGGTCGAGATCGCCGTCACCGTCGAAATCCATCGGCAGGGGCCATGCCCACAAACCGACGCCCAGGTCCACGGTCAGACCGGGATGATTGTAACGGATGCGGTCCAGCGTGTGGAGGTCGGCGGCATGGTTTGTGAACGTCAGACATGCGACCGCGGCCACGGCGGCTCGCTTGAGAATGTGGCGGGATTTCATGGAGTTGGAGTGTGAACCTGGCGGTGGCAGACCGCACGCATCAAGTTCGACGTTCAAGGATTGCCAGAATGATTGGTTTCGGAAGTGATCGCCCGATGTATTTCCGGCTGAATTTCGTCGAGAAAAGCAGCGACGCGCCCGCGTTCGTCGGCGTGAAACCGTTGGAAGGGCTCGGCCATGAAATCGTCGCAAATGTTCCGCACGGAAAGCGCACATTTGATGCCCTTGATGATGGCTGATCCATGACGGCCAATCCGGTAGAGATTGGACCGGATGCGCAGAATGACAGATTGCAACACGCGCACACGAGGCACATCCAGACGCGCCGCCGCCCGATACATCGCCACATAAAGTTCGGGAAACAGATTGGCACCACCATTCACACCCCCATGGGCTCCGGCCAGAACGCCGTCGCCCAGCAAATCCTCGGGCCCCACCAGCAGGCTCCAATCCTGACGGTGATGCAGCAAGGCCAGCACGGAGTGGATGTAACCCATGCTTCCCGAGCTGTCCTTCAAGCCGATGATCTTCGGATGATCCATCGCGCGGCGGACGGTCTCGAGTTCGAAGGAAACCTTCGTCAGCGCCGGCATGTTGTAGAGGAACAGCGGCAGCGGCAGTTCGGGCAAAAGGTGGTCAAGGTATTCCTGCAATTCCGGCTGGCCCTCGGGCAGATAATAGGGCGGGGCCAGCACGACCGCGTCCGCGCCGGCGTCCGCCGACCAGCGCGCGACGTTGATGGATTCCACAAACGCCGTGTCGGTGATGCCCACGAGCACGGGCACGCGTTGCTTCACCTGGCGGCAGGTGCGCTCGATCAACTCCTTGCGCAGGCGATAGCTGAGGCTTGGGCCCTCGCCGGTCGTGCCAAGGATGAACAGGCCGCTGACGCTGCCGGCGAGGATGTGTTCGATGAGGCGCTCGAGTCCGGCGACATCAAGTTCATCACGGCCGCGCAACGGCGTGATCATGGGGGGGACGATTCCAGTCAGGGGTGAGTTCATGGGAGCACAGGGTGCCAGCCGGGGCGGACAATGGGGTTGAATGAGTTGAGTTGCTTGGCGCAGGCGGCGACATCGCGTTGACGCGTGGGATCGGCGGCAACATTTCGGTTTTCGTCGGGATCCGCCCGGTGATCGTAGAGCTCGCGGGCGATGGTCTCGCCGGATTTCCAATCGCGCCACTCCGTGTAGCGGAAACGCTCCGTGCGGATCGAGTAACCCATCGTCTCCGGCGCACCTTTGTAATAGGCCGTACGCGGATGTTGAGAGAGTGCGGCGGCGCGGACATCATTTCGTGGTGAAGTGAGCACGGGTGCGAGACTGACACCTTCAAGGCCTGGAGCTTTCGGCAGACCGCACAGTTCGACAAGCGTCGGATACAGATCGAGCAGCTCGGCGAGGGAGTCGGTGTGTTTGCCAGCCGGCTTCATCTTCGGCGTGGCGATGATCAATGGCACGCGGGCATCGAGTTCGAAGTTGGACGTCTTCGCCCAGAGCGTGTGCTCGCCGAGGTGATATCCGTGGTCGGACCAGAAGACGATCACGGTGCTGTCGGCAAGTCCGAGGCGGTCGAGTTCGTCAAGCACCTTGCCGATC
>CAYQCZ010000333.1:0-5389 GCA_964415955.1 uncultured Verrucomicrobiota bacterium
GACGTGCGCGGACGCGACGTGCTGCTGGTCGATGACATTCTGGACACCGGCAAAACCTTGAAGCAGGTGATTGGAAAACTGAGGCAACTCAAACCAAGACGTCTGCGCGTCTGTGTGCTTCTGGAAAAGAAGGCGAAGCGCATGGAGAAGGTGAAGGCACACTACGTCGGCTTTCAGGTGCCGGATGCATTCGTTGTGGGCTACGGACTCGACTACGCCGAGCGTTATCGCAATCTGCCCTTTGTTGGCGTGCTCAAACCGGAAGTCTATCAGCACTGACCCATGCAGATCAGCGTCCATTTTTACTCCTACTTCAAGGAACTCACCGGCTGCGTGGATACCGTGGAAATCGTGGAGGACGGCGTCACCATCGGCCAACTGCTCCAACAATTGCACCTGCGATTTCCCAAACTGGCCGCCATGCAACACTCCACGCTCGTCGCCGTGGGCGTCGATTACCAGGACCGCAACTACCGACTCAAGGAAGGAGATGTCATCTCGCTCTTTCCGCCAGTGCAAGGAGGTTGACCATGAAAACACTCATCTGGACAGGGCAATGCGTCGTCTTCTTTTTGATCATGTTGCTTGGTAGTTTGTATGTGCGAAGAACTGGTAAGCCCGTCAAAGGAACGATTATGGTTTGGGTGATGCTGGTGCTCTCCACCGGCCTTATGGCGTTCCTGAATCTTCAATGGGTTGGTTTGAGCATGGCATCTTCGTTGGCAAGGGCCCAATTTCCGGATTCCGAGAGCCTTGTAGATGTGTTACCCGATGGCACTCACGTGCTTGCCATGATCGTCTTTGGGTGGGTATATGGCATTGTATCAGCAGCAATGGCTAATCTCTTTAAAGGCAAGAATTGCGCGAGTAATTGCTCCAATCCAAGCCAAGCAGGATGCACCGCCAACTCACCATCTCCACCAACGCCATCGACGAAGCGCAGCTTGTGAACTCGCGCCGCATGTCCGATGGCACGGGTGCCGCCATCTATTTCGCCGGAGTGGTGCGAGCGAGTGAGGGCACGGACACCATCGTAGCCATCGATTACGAAGCGTTCCGTGAAATGGCCGAACACCAGTTCCACAAGCTGTTCGATGAGATGGAAACACGCTGGCCCATTGAATCTGTGCGCCTTGTCCATCGCATCGGCGTGGTGAAAGTGAACGAGCCATCGCTCTGGGTCGAGATCATCGCACCGCATCGCGGCGAAGCCATCGCGGCCTGCCAGTGGCTGATCGATGAAATGAAACGCGTCGTCCCAATCTGGAAAAGGCCGGTGCCCGCCCGATCTGCATCACAGTGACGACTGCCGCCCATATCGCGCCCTTCATGCCGCCTCCATTTTTGATGTGCATCGGGCAATTTGTGGTTACCGCCGTTCCTGCGTTCGATGTATCCAATTCCCGTGTTTGAATCCGCGTCGTTACGAGCTGTCCTGATGGCATGGATGCTTGCCTGCATGAGCTGGCAGGACGGCGCGGGGCTGCGCGCGGGTGAACCGGCGTTCGCCCCCAACGTTCCGGACTATGAAAAATTCCTCCAGGGCCGCTTCGTGTATGAGCGGCACTGTGTCACCTGCCACGGTTTGAAAGGGGATGGCAAGGGCGACATGGCCAGGGAGATGTTTCCCAAGCCACGACCGTTCAAGGACGGCATCTTCAAATACACCAGCACACCCGCCGGCAAGCTCCCGACCAACGCGGACCTGGAACGCATCATCCGCCATGGCATCGCAGGCACTTCGATGCCCATGTTCACTGCGCTCACAACGCGCGACGTCCAGGCGGTGGCGGAGTATGTGAAATCCTTTTCGCCGCGCTGGCGCAAGGAGGAGAACTTTGCCCCGCCTCTGCCTGTGCCTGATCCGCCGGATTGGTTCGATGACATGACGGCGATTCGCAAGCACGCCGAGCTCGGGAAGGGCCTGTTCATGACCACGTGTGTCCCATGCCATGGCGAAAAGGGCGAGGGCGACGGCCCGGCCGTCGCCACACTGGTGGATGCATGGAACAATCCGGCCATCCCGGCCAATTTGCGTTCCGGCCACCTCCGCAATGGCGAAACGCCCAGGGACATGCAGCGCGTGCTGATGAAGGGCATCGACGGCACGCCCATGGCCAGCTTTCAGGAAACGCTCAGTGAATCGCAACGATGGGAACTGGTGGCCTATCTGCAACACCTGCGGATGGAGGCGCAAACCGCAGGAAAGCCCCGGTGATGGCCTGTTCGCGCCGGGCAAAAGGGCTCTTCACTTCTTCTTCTTGCCGCCGCCTTTGGCAGTGGATGCCTGCTGATTGGAATAACTGCCTGCCGGCCAGTTCTTGAGAAGCAGGGCGCGCATTTCCTTCACCACCCCGGCGTGCTGCGGTTCGTCGGCGAGGTTGGTGAGCTCATGCGGATCGCGGTCGTGATCATACAACTGCCGTCCCTGCTTGCCGTTGTCCCATTCCACGTAGCGCCATCGTGCCGTGCGGACGGAATGCCCCGGCACATCACCCCGCATGACCTGCGTATAGGCCGGCCTGTTCCAGGGCGCGGCAGGATTCTGAAGCAGCGGCTTGAGGCTCGTGCCTTCAAGTCCGGCATCGGCTTTCAAACCGCACAGATCGGCAATGGTGGGATAGATGTCCACAAACTCCACCGGGCTGGGACAGGGACGTCCGGATGATTTCACGCCATAACCCGCCATGATCATCGGGGCGCGCGCAGATTCCTCGAAATTGCTCTGTTTCTTCCAAAGGCCGTGCTCGCCGAGGTGATATCCATGATCGCTCCAGAACACGATGAGCGTGTTCTCGCGCAATCCAAGACGGTCCAGCGCAGACAGCAAACGCCCGATCTGCGCATCCACAAAGCTGATCGCCGCATAGTAGGCCTGCTTGGACTTGCGGGCTTCGAGCTCGCTGGCACCGAGGTAGGGATGGGGTTTCGTGGAGGCCATCGCAAGGGGTGGGATCTGCTTCAATTCGACATTGGAGACGGCGGGAAGCTGGATCTGGTCGAGGGGATACAGGTCAAAGTATTTCTTCGGCGCCACATACGGGCAGTGAGGTCGATAAAATCCTGCCGCCAGAAACCACGGATGTTGTTTGTTCTGTTCCATCAGTTTGATGACTTCGGTGGCTACCATGCCGTCGGTCTGTTCCTCATCGGAGCCTTCGGCGGCCAGCACACTCAGTGAACTCCCCAGTCCCCGATTCGGCGTGTAATTGATGATCAAGTGTTCCTCGTCCTTGTCCCGGCCTTTCGGATTCACCCTGTGCTGCCATGAAGCCTTGTCATCCAACCCATCCGTGCCGATGTCACCCGGGTTGCCGTAATGATAAATCTTCCCCACACGCGCGGCGTAATAGCCGTTTTTGCTGAATAACTGCGGCAGGGTGACCACGTCTGGCATGACCGAGCGGAAATGCTTCCTCAGATCAAAAACCTGCGTGGTGTCCGGGCGTCGCCCCGTCATGATGGAAGTGCGGCTCGGACTGCACAGTGGAAACTGGCAATAGGCACGGTCGAAACGCACGCCACGCGCGGCCAGTGCGTCGAGATTGGGCGACTTCACCAGTGGATGGCCATAACAGCCAAGGTCGTTGTTCATGTCATCGACGGCAATGAACAAGACGTTGGGTTTCGTGGCGGCCGAAGCAGCGGCCGTTGCAAGCACCAGCGCAAGCATCGCCAGAATTCGGGTCAGGATGTTTGGGGTCATGTGTGGAGCATTCATAAAACGGGCGGCACTGCCAATGCAGGATTGCGAACCCTGGATGAGTGCCGTCATCGAAGGGGCGCATGCCTCACCGGCATGCCGGGTCGCGCCTTGGTGTGCTTGTCGTCGCGCACGACAACCTCGCCATTCACAAGAACCACCTTGAATCCGGTCGCGTATTGATGTGGCTGCTTGAACGTGGCGTGGTCCTGCACGGTTTCAGGATCGAACACTGAAATATCCGCCCAATAACCGGGGCGCAGTTCACCGCGCTCGTGCAGGCGGAACGTTGTGGCGGGCAGCGAGGTCATTTTGCGGACCATGTCCTCAAGGCGGATCAGCTTCAATTCGCGCACATAGCGGGCAAGGGCACGGGCGTTGTTGCCATAGCCACGAGGATGCGGGACGCCCGAGCCAAACGCCCGCACTCCACTGTCGGCGGCAATCATGGTGTTCGGATGTCTCAGGTATTGCTGGAGGTCATCCTCGTTCATGCTGTGATACACGGCGGAGGCACCGCCATTCTTCTCCATCTCAAGCAGCAGTTCGATCTGGCTCCCAATGGAATCATCTCCACGCGTCTTGGCGGCGGCTTCCTTCACGTTCAAACCATTGAGGGATTTGTCATAGCCATACGATGCGATGAACACGTAGCTGAAATCGCCGGACTGGCTTTCCTCCAGATCCTCCTTCATGTCCGCCACCATGCGTGCGTGTTCCTTGGGATCGTTGTAACGCTTGAGGTATTCCTTGCTGCCGCCTTCACGCGCCCATTTCGGGATGCGCGATGAAATGCCCGTGCTCGATGCCGGATACATGTATTGATCCTGCGTGATGTCCAGACCGGCTGCCCGTGCACCCTCGATCGCCGCCAGCACCTTGTCCGTCTGTCCCCATGCGGATTTCCCGGAGAGCTTGATGTGCGAAATCTCGGCGCGCACACCCCCCTCGCGGGCAATGCGGGCAAGCTCCTCCACGGATTCGAGAATGGACCGCCCCTCCCCGCGCATGTGGCTGGCGTAAATACCGTCATGAGCCGCCACCACCTTGGAGAGTTCGATGAGCTCCTCGGTTTTGGCAAACGCACCGGGCAGATAAATCAAACCCGTGGACATGCCGACGGCACCGTCCTTCATGGCCTGATCCACAAGGCGTTTCATGGTGTCCATCTCCGTGGCATTGGGCGGCCGCATGAACGATCCCCCCATGGCCTTGCTGCGCACCGTGCCATGGCCGACCAGTGTGGCTACGTTGATGGACACGGTCACGTCCTCCAGCTTTTTGAAGTGCGCCCCGACATCCAGTGTGGAACTGCCGCAGTTGCCGTTGACGATGGTGGTCACACCCATGCGGACAAAATTCTCCGCCAACGGCAGTTTCTCAATGTCATCGCCGTGTGAGTGAACATCAATGAATCCCGGCGCAACGACCATGCCGGCCACGTCGATCTCCAGTGTTCTGGAACCCTGCAAACGTCCAATCGCCTTGATGCGACCGTCCTTGATGCCGACGTCGGCGTGGTAAGCCGGGTTGCCCGTGCCATCCGCGACACGGCCGCCACGCAGCACAAGGTCGTAATCCACCGCTTGAATGAATGAACCCTGAAGTAGAAAGGCAACCAAACCGGTTAGGATGGGAAGACGCATGGACTTGGAATATCAGGCAAGGTCCGGAAAGCAAGCGGAG
>CAYQCZ010000334.1:0-5055 GCA_964415955.1 uncultured Verrucomicrobiota bacterium
CGCGGCGAGGCCGAAGCTTTCGGCGAGGATGAATCCAAGCAGTTCGCGGCGGCGGTAGCCGAGGGCCTTGAGGATGGCCAGTTCCCGGAAGCGCTCGCGGATGGCCATGCTCATGGTGCTGGTGGTCACCAGCAGCAGCGTGAACACCACCACGGTGCAGATGGAGCCGACGAACAGTTTGATGTTGCCCCACATGGACACGAAACTGAGCATGAAGGAGCGCTCCGTTTCCGCGCGCACTTCGGAGGCGGTGTTCACAAAGGCCGCGTTGATGGCGCTGATCACATCGGGCATCACCTCCGCATTCGCCGCCTTCACCCACCATGTTCCCACCGTGCCCAGGTCGCCGCTGGCTTCGTCCAGATACTTGTGATGAAACATGACGTTGCGGTCGTCTGCCGTGCCCGAGTAGATGCCCGCCACGCGCAGTTCCACGGAGCACGGATAGATGGTGCTCTCGAGCGTCATTCTGTCGCCGGGCTTCAATCCATATTTTTCCGCCGTCAGTCTGCCGACGATGCACGCCGTGCGGTTGGTGAGGAAATCCGAGAACTGATCCGGCGGCACTTTCACGTCCGTGAAGACATCCATCAGTGTTGTGGGGTCCACGGCAAACTGCGCGAAGGTGGTCATCTCCTCGTTCTTGTATTTGCCGCCAAACCACGAAAACGGAGTGACCGCCTCGACGCCGGGGATTTTTTCGATGACCGGCCGCTGGCGGGCGGGCAGGGGATTGGCGAGGGAAATGCGGTTGCGCACGGCGATGCGCAGGGCGCTGCCGACATCCTCCGGAGGCGTGGTGAGTTCGCGCATGGCCACCAGAAGCGTCACCAGCAGGAAGAGGCTGACGGCGACACTGGTGACCGAAAGGAAAGCCCGGCGTTTGTTGCGCAGGGCGTTCTTGAGGATGAACGTGCCGATGGTCATGAAACCAGCTCCCCCTTTTCCAGATGCACCGTGCGCGAACCAAACGAGGCCGCGCGCGGGTCGTGCGTGACCATGATCACCGTCTTGCCGGATTTCCTGCTCAGTGCTTGCAGGATTTCCAGGACCTCCTGGGCTGAGTGGGCGTCCAGGTTGCCCGTGGGTTCGTCGGCCACCACGATGGCTGGATCCGTCACCAGCGCGCGGGCAATGGCCACGCGCTGCTCCTGTCCACCGGAAAGCTGCCTGGGAAGGTGATGGCCGCGGTCGGCAAGGCCCACGAGATCCAGCGCCACCTGCACGCGTTCACGGCGTTGCCTGCGGCCAAGTCGGGTGAGCAGCAACGGGAGTTCCACATTCTCGGCTGCCGTGAGCACGGGGATCAGGTTGAACGACTGGAACACGAAACCCACGTTCTGGTTGCGCCAGTCGGCCAGTTCCGTCTCTGAAAGCTTCACGACATTGATGCCCTGCACCACGCACTCGCCACTGGTGGGACGGTCCACACCGGCGACGATGTGAAGCAGTGTGGATTTGCCCGAGCCGGACGGTCCCATCAGCACAAGAAACTCCCCGCCCGCGATGTCGAGCGACACTTCGTGGAGCGCCGTCACGTTGATTTCGCCCTGACGGTAAAGCTTTGTGAGCTTGCGAATGGCGACAATGGGTTTCTCCTGCATAAGACCGGGAAGAGATAGGGCAACACGAGGGCGATTGCAAACAGACGTGAAAAGCGCGCTCCGTCATCTGGAGCCGCCGCCCTTGTTCCAAAGCACCAGGAAAGACGGGCCGCGCAACGTCCACTCCCGGCCCAGTTCCTCGGGCACATCGCGAAAGGCCCGGTTGAATGCGCCCAGCACGATGTCCGGATGACCGTCACCGTTGAGATCGCCCGCATCCATCGTCATCCAGCGCCCGGAGATGCTCTCGACGAACGTGCTGGCGGTGAACTGAAGCGGCGACGTTTGTTCCAGATAAATGAAACTTTCCTTGAAGCCGCCGAGGTAGTCCGGGAAGAACGAGATGGCCGCGATGTCGAGATCACCGTCGCCGTCGAAGTCCCTCGCCAGGGCCTTGTAGGCGCCATACATCGGGTAGAACCAGGATTCCGAGAAGCGCGCCTTCCCGTCGTTCAAGTAAAGCCGGATGCCGTGATACGGCTTCAGAGGAGGCGGTGTGTCGGGACTGTCGCCGTTATCCCCGTTGGTGACCAGGATGTCCATGTGGCCATCCTGGTTGAAATCGACGAGTTCGAAATGGGAATAACCCCAGGAGGGTGGTTTCTCCGTGATGATGATGGTTTCAAATTCCCCGTCACCCTGATTGATCAGCAGATAAAGTCCCTCCCGGCCCTGTGCCATGAGGACGACCAGGTCGGGCCGTCCGTCATGATTGAAATCATGAGCAGCACTGCGGATGGCTCCGGCCCGGTCGAAAAGGACATGCTCCTCATACGTTTTGTCCGGGCGCTGTGTCAGAACCGAGTATTTGCCAATCACATTTCCGAATGCACTTACGGCAAGATCTTCCCGGCCATCCCCGTTGAAGTCGGCCATGACGGTCTGGGTGGGACGCATCAAGCCCTGCAACAGGATGGACGGCGATGCGGGGGACGCGGAAGGTCGCGGCACAAAACTGATCCGCCCGTTCCGCTCGTGGGATGGAAGCACGTTGCCGATGTGGGTCAGATAGAATCCTTCCGGCCGCAGGATCATGTCGGTGATCGGCTGTCGTTCGGGGGCGCTGGCCTCGATTTGCAGCCTGTGATTGAGCTGCACAAACGTCATGCCCTCGGCATCGTAGAGGTAGAGCTTCCGTTCCGCCTCGTCGATTTTGACCAGGGTGGTCATGGGCTTGCCGTAGCGATACTCCGGGAAGACCGGACGAAACTGATTGAGCCCGACCTGGACGGGAGGCTTCAAAGGCTGAGGCAACGGCTGGATGGGGGCGGAGGCCAGATAATAGCTTGCGACCGCCTGCCATTGCCGCTGGCTCAGGGCGGGAGTGGCGGGCAAAGGGCTGTTTGTTTTTAAAAGATGACCGGCAGGCTCTTCGTCCCAGTTGACCGGATTGATTCCCAGCCACTTGCTCATGAGCGGCAGGGCATGCATGGCCCAGGTGTATTTGTCCAGATCGGTGGGAGACGGCAGTAGATGGCAGCTCTGGCAGGTCTCGGCGGCGATTTGCTGGCCGGCTTCGACCGTATGCCTGTCGTCTTCCGAGACCGGGTCGTTTGGTGCGGTGGTGCCGGTGCTTTTCCTGAGGTGCAGGCTGACGTCCAGCGCCAGCAGGACAAGCAGCGCGGTTGCAAGCCCGGATTTCCAGCGGGACGCTCTAGGTGGCATTTGCACGCGGACTTTTTAGCATCATGTCATCCCGGGAGAAACCATGAAGCGTCCGTTCTGTTTTTGTTTGAGGCCTCCTGAGCCGGAACCATTCGGTAGGATTGGGGGGCGCGCCCGCCTCGGGCGCAGCAGGCCTCGCCCTCGCGGCCTGCCGTTGCGCGTGACCACTCCAAACCATTGGGTGCCTCCCGGTGGGTTCGTGTTCGGCGCACGGTCGCACCGGACCACAGCCGAGGGCGGCTGTGCTCCCCAAGAATTGAACTGCATCGTTCCGGCCGGGAGTCTGCCTGAAGCGGCGTTCCATGCCATTTTCAGACAGTTCATGAGGGGGCTTTCACGTGGATGCCCTCGCATAAAAATAAAACGGGTGGCTGCTGCTGCCGCCACCCGTTCTGGTTGATCAATGTGTGGCTGAAGCCTAATCGTCGCGCGGGCGAATGGACCACATGCCCCGTTGCTCGCGACTGTCGGGGGTGGTTGACAGCGGGTTCAGCGCCTCGGCATGCCCATCTACAAAGCCGAAGTTGAACTGCCCAACATGATGCATCTGCCAGTAGGCGGTCGAACTCGGGGCGATGCCCGTGCCCACCTCGGCCATGTAGCGGCCGTTTTGATTGAGGGCGGCATCACCCCAGTTGACCTGGTCCACCCAGGCAAACCAGTTTCCGACCCGCTGCTCGCCATCTGTTCCCAGTCTTTCGGTGAAGGCGATTGTCGAGGACTGCTCCAGAACCATGGAGGCGACCACTGCGGGTATGTTGCGGGCCCTGAAGTTGTGCCACTGGACGTCCGCCGTGGCGTTCGGGGTCCACCAGACGGAGGATGGGGTTCCTGACAGGTTCACGACGCTGTTGGCATTGAGATTGACGGCCAGCCCCACACCGGTCTGTGCGTTTGAATTGATCGGAATGTTGGCTGCCACAGCGGCACCATCGGCATTGCCGCGCCGGTCCGCCGTCAGCTTGTAACGGGGCATGGCGTAGGAACGACGTGCCCGGGGAACAGCGTCGGATGTGATCGGGTCGAAGGGATCAGACGGGCACCGGAAAACCTTCTGTGCTTCCTGGGCTGAATAGGTCCAGGCGTGGAGCGTGGTGATCGGCCCCCCGCCCAGATAGGAATGAAGCAGCTTGTCCCAGGAACCATGCGAATTGTTTGGCGTGCCGCCTGCGGGCATGCGCATGCCTGCATATGGCAGCTCGTCCTTGCTGTCACCCAGATACATCGCCGTGCCGGTCAATACCTGCTTCACATTGTTGAGGCAGAGTGTGGATTTGGCCTTGGCCTTGGCCTTGGCGAGCGCCGGCAGCAGCATGGCTGCAAGGATGGCAATGATGGCGATGACGACCAGAAGCTCAATCAGGGTGAAGGCTCTGGAGGGTGCTGGTGGGTATGATTTCGCTGCTTTGTTCATGGCTTGGGTTGGGGTTGAGGTGAATTGGTCACGCCTTACTGGTCTGCGAGCACCACTTTTCCGGTCTTGGGGTCAATGGCATATTTCTTGCCGGCCGGGGCTTGTGGAATGGCTTTGATGAATTTGGCCCGCACCAGTTCGTTGAGATCGGTCACGGGCTGGGATTTTTGACGTTCTGCCTTTTCGATGGCCGCCATTTCCTCCGCTTCGGACTTGAACGGTCCCTTGGGCATGTATGCGGCACTTGAGCGCCCCTCGACATAAGATTGCAGCAGGAGGTTGAGGTAATCCAGGTCCGCCAGCCGCTGCCCGGCGTCATTGATCGGGCGCTGCACATCATTCAAATCCACGGCGGGTATGACTGGTGCAACA
>CAYQCZ010000334.1:5065-5356 GCA_964415955.1 uncultured Verrucomicrobiota bacterium
AGATTGCCCGCCGGCATTGAGCTCTAGCTTGGAAACGGCGGCTGGCCCGGCAGCGCTTTCCTCTGAATTGCCTTTGTCCCGGTTTTCTCCGCACCCAACCGTTGCTGCCATCAAGCCTGCTGCGATAATACAAATTGAAAGATTATTGTGAATCATGAGTGATAATTATTAATATATATATAGTATGATTACTAAAACCTTTTTAGACGAGGTAAACCATTTGTTTTAATTACGACATGGGGCCCACATCATCAATAGGCATTTTGGGTGGTCATGCACAGGCGGGCTGTT
>CAYQCZ010000335.1:0-5348 GCA_964415955.1 uncultured Verrucomicrobiota bacterium
ACAGCCTGCCATCCCCATCCACAAAACGCTACATCATTTATGGAAACGCTCTAGTTTTTTGAGGATGCTCTTTGCCAGAAACTCTTTGATCTCACGATGGCGCGGGACCGGCTGGCAAATCTTTGTCTGTGGGTTTTGATACCAGTCATGCTTGCCTCCGTGGTGGATGGGCACGCAGTCTTGTTCCTTCAGTTTCCGGATCAGATCAAGCCGCTGCATGCGCTGGTCAGTTCCGCCCGCGTGTTATGTTGGGAATCTTGCCGGTGGTGACATCCTCATAAATATCACGCAGGTGTGTTTCCAAGTCCTTAACAGTTTCGCCCTGGGTCAGGTAATCAGGTAATTCCTCCAAGTAGCCGAACCACATGTTCCCATCCTGCCAACAAACATAGGAGGTGCTTTTCATGGTCGTAGCTCAAAACACTTGCTTGTATGTGTCATAAGGCTTGGCGTTTCGGCCATCTTCTCAACCCATGCTGAAACCACAGCCGCCGGACATCATGTTTCATGGGTGCGCTGTTACCGTGAAGGCGGGTCCGGAATGGACAGTTTCCTGCAAATCCGACGTCCCAGAAAGGAATCGATTTCAACATGGCTTGGAACGGGTTGAATCTCTCCTGTTTTCGGGTTTTTCCAGATGGAATGAGGGCCGGTGTCGCGTGCGAGCATGCATCCATGTGACTCCAGATGGCGGATCAGCTCGCGCCTTTTCATGCCAGTTCAACCACGGCCTGTTCGGCACCTTTTGTGAGTTTGGACAAGGCCTCCTCCCGGCGGTATTCGAGCACACTCTGGATTGAATCCGAGAGGTCTTGCAGACACTCCTCACGAGTCAAGCCCTGGCCGTGGGCTTCGGGAACCTCAGGACAGGTGGCGATCAAATACTTTTCCCCCGGTTCTATGATGGCAGTGAACTCGTGTTTCATGGAGTCATTTAATATGGGCACCGCTGCGCGGTTGCAAGGACTACAGCCAGATGATTCGAGGTGCAGCTTAACACCTAGAATTTCGTGTGTCATCAGGCTTGCTGCTGCGGCCACCTTCTCAACCCATGTTGAAACCACAGCCGCCAGACCATCCAGATCGCCTCCCAGACGATGTGGCCGGACATCTTGGAGCTGCCCTGAAAACGGTCCGTGAAAATGATGGGAACTTCACCGACCGTCATGCCCTGCCGCCATATCTTGTGGCTGAGCTCGATCTGAAAGCTGTAGCCATTCGAGCGCACGGCATCGAGGTCGAGGGATTCCAGTGCGCGGCGGCGGAAGCATTTGAAGCCGCCCGTGGGATCGCTAAACGGCATGCCGGTGATGACGCGCACATACATGCCCGCACCCATGCTCAGAACCAGCCGGCTCAGCGGCCAGTTGATGACGCGGATACCGTTGCAGTAGCGCGAACCCAGCACGAGATCGGCATTCTTCGCTGCTTCAAGGAACTTGGGGATGTCATCCGGGTTGTGAGAAAAGTCACCGTCCATCTCCATGATGAACTCGTAGCCCTGTTCCAGCGCCCATTTGAACCCGGCGATGTAGGCGCGGCCCAGGCCGTTCTTTTCCGCGCGATGAAGCACATGGATTTGCGGATGCTTCGCAGCCAGTTCATCGGCCAGTTTGCCGGTGCCGTCGGGCGAATTGTCATCCACCACGAGCAGGTCCACCGGAACGGGCAGGGAAAGGACGCGCTGTGCCAGCGGCGGCAGGTTGTCGCGCTCGTTGTAGGTGGGGACGATGACCAGGGCTTTGTCCATGAATCGTGTGTGCGAAAGCTAACGCCAAGCATCTGACCATCGGCAAGCCGCAATGTTCAATCACCGTGGGGCTGGCGTGTCTCCCGTTCCACCAGATCCAGCCATACGGCGTGCAGGCGGGGAACGAGCGCGGAGCGATTCAACGGCATGCCATCAAGCTGCACGGCCTCGACCACGCCAAGTGTGCTCAACGTCAGCAGAACCGCATCAGCCATTCTCAGGCATGCCGGTGTGATGGTTTCCTCCATGACACGAATGCCCATGCTGGCGGCCAGGTCCATCAGCACCTGTCGTGTGATGCCTGGCAGCACCCCGCTGGACAGCGGAGGCGTCCGCAACCGGCCTTCCACCAGGCAGAACACATTGGCCGCGGAGGTTTCGGTGACATGGCCCTGCTCGTTCAGCAAAAGGGCATCGTTCGCACCCTGTTCATCGGCCTCCATGCGCGCGAGAACTTGCCGTAGCTTGTTGCTGGATTTGATGGTCGCCAGAGGATCACCGGCAATCATTCGCAGTGAGGAGGTGATCAAGGTCCACTGCGCTGGATCGCCCGGAAGAGGGTCGCAGCCGGCATGAGCCGTCATGACGCAGGTGGGTGTGTCCGCGCCATTCGGCGAGTAGCCGCGCGGCCCGGCACCCCGTGTGACTTGCAACCGCAGCACACCATTGCGCAGGTTGTTTGTGCAAAGCAGCTCTGCGGCGTGTGCGCGCAGTTGATCATCCGTGAACGGGCATTTCAGCTTCATCAATTCCAGTCCGGCATGAAAACGTTCCAGGTGCGCCTGCCATCGCAAGGGCGTGCCATGACGAACAAGCAGCGTTTCAAACAGTCCGTCGGCATAAAGGAAACCGCGGTCAAAGACAGACACCCGGGCTTCGGATTCGGGGACCAACGTGCCGTTTAGGAAGACGATCATGACGCTGGATGGGTGGCCGGGCTGCCGGCTGAACTCGGATGAGCGGGCGCAGATTCAAAGGATGTTGTCGCGTCTGCTGTCATCTCCAGTGCGCTGAAAAATCCACGCGCCTTGGCGAGGGTTTCATCGTATTCGGCTTCAGCCAATGAATCGGCCACAATGCCCGCGCCGGCGTGGTAATGCACTTTTCCGTGGGTGCAGACCGCCGTGCGGATGGCGATGTTGACCTGGCTTTCGCGGTTGAAGCCAAGGTAGCCGATTGATCCCGTGTAGGGGCCACGCGTGACAGGCTCCAGTTCATCGATGATTTCCATCGCACGGATTTTGGGAGCGCCGGTGATGCTGCCTCCGGGAAAACAACTGGCAAACGCCTCGAAGTGCGTGACGTCTCTGCGCAGGCGGCCTTCCACCGTCGAGACCAGGTGCTGGACCTGTGCGAAGCGTTCAAGCCGGACCAGTTCGGGCACCTGCACGGTGCCGAATTCACAGACGCGGCCGAGGTCGTTGCGCAGGAGGTCGGTGATCATGACCAGTTCGGACATTTCCTTGGGGCTGGTGGTCAGCTCGTAGGTGAGCTGGGCGTCGCGTGTGGGATCCGAAGAGCGCGGACGCGTGCCCTTGATCGGTCGTGTCGTGATCTGCGAACCGCTGAGCCGGAGAAACAGCTCGGGCGATGCGGAACTGATCTGGAAGTCTCCGCAGTCCAGCCATGCGGCGAACGGGGCAGGGGACACGGAGGCAAGGCATTGGTGGAATTCAAACGGCGCACGGTCGAGCACTGCTGAGAAACGCTGGGCGAGGTTGACCTGATAAATGTGCCCGCGTCGGATGTAATCCTGGGCGCGCGCGACGGCTTCGAGGAATCGTTCCTGTGTGAGCGTGGACTGCCATGCCAGCGGATGGCGTTTGTTGGAAGTGGCGCGGGGCGCAACGGTGTCATCCGGCGGCTGTGCCAGCAAATCAGCCCATTGCCCGGCCGTGTCGCGGGCGTGTGCTTCATTTCTGGAACCATCCGCAAGGAGGCCGGTGGCGATGATCCAGGTTTTGTTCAGAAGATGATCGAAGACGACAACACTGTCGTAAAAGCCGACGTGGCAGTCGGGCAGTTCAAGATCATCAACTGCACGGCGCGGCAGGTGCGGCTCGACGAAGTTTTTGAGATCGTATCCCCAGAAACCGAAGCAGCCGCCCAGCGGGAATGGCAGGTCCGGCTCATCGAGAAGCTCGTAACGGGCCATCAGCACATCCAGCAGCCGCCATGGATTGCCGAACTGGACCTGCGGAGGGGCGTCCTGCCGGCGCGTTTCGCAGCGCGAGCCAAACGAGCGGAAGGTGAGGAATGGCCGTGCCGTGACGAAAGAATAGCGGGATTGCGGGGATTCGAATACGCGGCTGCGAAGGAGCCCCACCCCCGACCTGCCCCCGAGCCGTTTCACCAAGGATTCCGGTGAATGAGCGGTTTCGACCTGATGGAGGACGGGGCGCATGGGGTGAGGGTTGTGTCGGGCAAATGAATCACCATTCCAGCATGCCTGCCAGTGATGTTGTGCGTTTCATGGGGCTGACCAAGGCCAGGTTCATGTTTGCCGGTTTCACAAAGGCCCGGGCGGCATCCCGAAGGTCGGACGGTTTCACAGCGGCGATGCGGTTCTTGACCTCGGCGAGGCTGCGGGGCGCGCCATACGCCAGCACCTGTTCTCCGGTCCACATCATGTGGTTTTCCGTGCTTTCTAGGCTGAGTTCAAGCTGGCCGATCACATAGTCGCGCGCGCGGTTGAACTCGGAGCGTGAGGGCGGCCTTTCGGTCGTGCGACGCAGTTCACGGAGGATGAGGTTCATGGACTTTGCCAGCGTGCGGGTTTCCACGCCAGCGGAGATGATCCATGCACCGGTGTCGTCAAAATGCGTGACGCCGCTTTGAATCGAGTAGGCCAGGCCGTGCTCCTCGCGCACGACCTGAAACAGGCGCGAACTCATGTTCTCGCCAAGGATGACGTTCAGCAGTCGCAGCGGATACCGTAGCGTGTCGTGGCGCGAGCAGGCGCGGATGCCGAGCGCGAGCTGCGTTTGCTCGACGTTTCTGGTGCACAAGCGCAGGGAGGGGCGGGTTTGGAGGCTTTGCGCGGGATCGAACACGGGTCTCCGGCCCCGGGCGACCTGCCGGTTCAAGGCGGCACAGCCTTTGAGGACATGCGCGTGTTCGACCGGGCCGGCGACGACGACTGTCATCGCCTCCCCCACATAATTGCCGCGCAGGTAGCCGGTCATTTCCCGACGGCCCATCCGGCCTATGGATGCCGCCGTGCCTGTGAGCGGTCGGCCCAGCGGATGCGCCGGCCACATGAGTTCATTGAGCAGTTCCTGCACATGCGTGTGGGGCTGGTCCATATACATGGCCATCTCCTCCTTGATCACATTGCGCTCCTTGAGGATTTCCCGTGGGGCGAACCTGCTGTGAAGCAGCATGTCCGTCAACACCTCCAGCATCGGGTCCAGATGCCGGTGATGACCGCGGGCGTGGAAACAGGTGAACTCCTCGTCGGTAAACGCGTTCAACTGCCCGCCGACGCCCTCGATGGCTTCGGAGATTTGCGCGGCGGTGCGCCGGGCGGTGCCCTTGAAGAGCATGTGCTCGATGAAATGGCAGATGCCGGTCAGCCGCACGGGTTCATACCGGCCTC
>CAYQCZ010000336.1:0-5321 GCA_964415955.1 uncultured Verrucomicrobiota bacterium
GATGCCCGACATCGAGCGCGCGGTTTCCCAATACAATCTCAACGAGTATTACGACCAGGCCCTGAACCTCATCATCTCGGGCAAGGCGCGAGAGGCTTTCGATCTGGGACGCGAGGCACAGAAGGTGCGCGACCGTTACGGCAAGAACACCTTTGGCCAGAGCTGCCTTCTGGCGAGGCGGTTGGTGGAAGCCGGCACGCGCGTGGTTGAAGTGGTGTGGCCCAAGGTGGCCAACTCGGACAACCACTCATGGGACCATCACGTGGGTCTGACCAAGCGCATGAAAGATCAATCCGGCCCGATGCTCGACCAGGGCTTGAGCGCGTTGATCGAGGATCTCGACCAGCGCGGCCTGCTGGAAAGCACTCTGGTGGTGGCGCTCGGTGAATTCGGTCGCAGCCCACAGAAAGGTGTCAGCACCTCCGGCAACAACAACAGCGCCGATGGCCGCGATCACTGGCCGTATTGTTACACCGCCGTCTGTGCCGGTGCGGGCATCAAGCGCGGTTACGTGCATGGCAAGTCCGACAAGACGGGTTCCGCACCCGCCGAAGATCCCGTGCATCCCACGGAACTCCTGGCCACCATTTATCATGCCTTTGGAATTGAACCCGAGACCATCGTCTATAACCACCTCAACCAGCCGCGCGAACTGGTGAAAGCCAAGGTGGTCAACAAGCTGTTCGCCTGATCTGCGAATCCAAATCCTTGCGAAACGAAAACGCCCGGCATTTCTGCCGGGCGTTTTGCTTGCTCTGAAATTGCGGGGAAATCAGCCGTGCAAGTTTCTCACTTGTTGGGCTGTGGTGTGAAACGCAGATACGGTTTCACCTTGCGGAAGCCTTTCGGGAAAAGCTTCGTCGCGTCTTCATCGCTGAGTGCCGGAACCACGATGCAATCTTCGCCGTCCTTCCAGTTCACAGGTGTGGCGACTTTATGCTGGGCAGTGAGCTGGAGCGAATCGATGACGCGCAGGATTTCCAAAAAATTGCGACCCGTGCCGGCCGGATACGTGATGGTCAGCTTGATCTTCTTGTCGGGGCCAATGATGAACACTGAGCGCACGGTGAACTTGTCGTCCGCGTTCGGGTGGATCATGTCGTAGAGACTTGCCACCTTCTTGTCGGGATCGGCGATGATGGGATAGTTCACCGCGCAGGCCTGCGTTTCGTTGATGTCCTTGATCCAGCCGTGGTGGTCGTCGAGTGGATCGACGCTGATGGCGATCATCTTCACGTTGCGCTTCGTGAACTCATCCTTGAGCTTCGCGGCCATGCCCAGCTCCGTGGTGCAGACGGGGGTGTAGTCCGCCGGGTGTGAAAAAAGCACGCCCCAGGAGGTGCCAAGCCATTGATGGAAATCAACGGTGCCTTCGGTGGTTTCCGCTGTGAAATTCGGTGCGATGTCGCCAAGACGCAGTGCCATAAAGTTCGATTTGTGTCAGTTGAATGATTTTCGCTTCAAAAGGACGCGCAGCATACAAATTGAAACAGTGGACGCAACCCCAAGGTTGAACGGCAGGGCCTCGAATCGTTTGCCAGCATGAACACCAGCGGATACGTTCAGCCCATGAAGTTGTCGTGCGTTTTGTTCCCCAAAGGCGGTGTGTTGATTGCTTTTTCCGGCATGTGGCTGCTGGCCGGCTGTGGCGGCAAAAAGGAGGAAGCCCCTCCGCCGCCGACCAGTCTGGGCAACCTCGCCAACCAGCTTGCCGGCAAAACCAACACGCCACCGCCACCACCCAAGGAAGAGCCCAGGAAATCCACGGAGGAAATCCTCTCCATGGTCGCCGGTCAGAAGGCCGCTTCGACCACCGTGACCAACCGCACATTCATCGACGGCCTGCTGGACAAGGCCAAGACCGGCGATGCGGAGTCCATGTATTGGCTGGGCTTCTACTATTCCACCGGCAAGGACGTGGCGAAGGACCTGGAAAAGGGTGCCAAGTGGTATCTGGAGGCGGCCGAGCACAACCACGACAAGGCCCAATACGAACTGGGTGTCGCCTTTGAGGAAGGACTGGGCCTGCCCAAAGATCCGGTGGCTGCCTATCAATGGTATTATCTGGCCGCGCAGAAGGGGCATCTCGACGCCATCGAGCGCCGCGACAAGCTCGCCGCCGCCATCCCTGAGTTCGAGGTTGAGAAAGGCCGTCGCGCCGCCGAATTGTTTGTGCCCAAATGAGCGTGGGCGGAATCTTGACAACGGTTTTCTGCTGGGGGACTTGTTAAGGAGAACCCCCACCCCTCAATGAACCAGCGCCACACCCCCATCCTCCTCATGGCCATCGCGGTTCCGGCCGCTCTGGGATTGCTTTTGTTTCAGACCAGGCTTGCCAGCCCCACGGCACCGGCCTCTGCTGAAGTGGAGGCGGCTCGGAAGGAAACGGTGTCTGCCCTGAAAGCCCTCGATCAAAGCCAGGAGACCGTTGCCATGCTGGAGTCCAAACTGACCGAAGTGGCGGATGTGCTTGCCCGCACGACGGACAAGCTTCAGGAGACCTCCGCTCAACTGGCCGCCTTGCAGGCACCGCAAGGGACACCCACCAATGGCGCACCTGCTTTGGCGGAGGGCAAGGCTGCCATCAATTCCATGGCTCCACCAGTCGCCTTGAAGAAAATCGAGTTCAAGGAAACCTTTTTTGACAGCGTGCCAGATGCTGAAGGGAAAGAGCTGCTTTCCAAGGCAACTTTCACCGGCATGACCGGGCGACGCCTGATCTTTCGTCCGCAGCAAGGACCACCGACCACTCTTGATGTGGATCAGGTGCATCCACAGGTTCTGGCAATGGCCGGCGTGGACGCCGATGCCGCCAAACAGGCCCAGTATGAACTGGACCTGTCGAAGAAGGCGCAGGCAGAAGCAGCGCAAAAGGCGTATCAGAAACAACAGGCCACCGTGCGAAAGCTTCAGGAGCAACTGGCCGCGCGCCAGCGCGAACTGGCACGTGAAGCGGAGGAAAAACGCCGCATCGACGAGGAGCGGGCCATGAAACTGGAAGCCCTGAACATCGAACGTCAGAAGGCCCAGGCCGCGCTGCGCAATGCCGATGCCGCCATGGTCCGAGCAATGAACGCCGTGCCCGTCCTGGTGGGAGGAACTTTTGTTGCAGGAACAAACACCGTGGCTCCGCCGGCTGCCGGAAGTCCACAGACACAACCATCTCACAACCACGCCGATCACCACCACCACGCGCAGCAACCCCAGATGCCTGCCGGATCTGGAAACTTTAGGTTTCTCCCGGCGGCTCCGACGCTTCCCAGTCAGACGCCTTCGCCCAAGTAAGCCAGCGGGCCGTCAATGATGGAGCTTTTCAAGTGAGGACAGAAGTCCGCTCGGATTGCAGGCGGGACACGTGGATGCCAAGCCGCCCACAGCGGGTCTATTTGGCTCGGGCCCCAGCGTCGATATATTCTTTCCGGGGTGACATGTCGTGCAATAGTCCCGCGTAACCGCCATGTTGATGACCCGGTATCGCTGCGGCGGAGGACGCACGCTGGCGGCGATGGCATACATTTGATCAATCTCCTTCCGCTTCATCTCCAGTTCCGCCTCGAATGCGGCCTCGTCCCGCGCCTTCCTTTCATAACTGTCGGCTTGGACTACAGGAACCGCACCCGCTTGCTTTACCGAGGATGCGATCACACCTGCTTTTTCCCGCCTGTCCTTTTCCTCGCGTCGGCGTTTTTCCTGCTCGGCCTCTGCGGTCTTTTTGAGAGCCTCCTTGTCGAGACCAAGCGAACCAAAGAAACTGGGTGGCAGCCTGTCCATGTCCATGGAGGCATACTGCGGTTTTGGATCCTGTCCGCTGGCACCTGCCAAGAAGAACACCGCCCCCTCAGCGAACCCGACCAGACGGGCGTCTGTGGCGATGAGCATTCCGTGAATGTCCAGAACCTGAGGGAATGTGTGGATGCGTGTCACTCCCATGGATTTGTTGGTGATCAGCGTGACGACAGGCTGTGGAGTCTTCACCGGCTCAACCGGGTCAGTATGCAGTCCCATCCGCTGGTTCCCCTCGTTGATCTGGATCGCATGGATTCCGGCTCTCGCCTTCGCCATGGCCGCATCGGCCAGCTCCACAGCCTTGTTGCCGCTTGCCGATGCTTCCACCCCGCTTCCGCGAACTCCATTTGCGGACTCACCGGATGTTTGTCGTTGTCGCCACACGCCCACGGTAAGAACAAGCAGCAAGGCCAGCATGGTCAGTCGCCATCGCCAAGCCCTTGAAACGTGATGGGTATTTGATCCAGAAGTGATTCCCGTGGGCATGAATGGATAGGTAAAGCCGAGGCTCTCCAAAGTCAAACCGCCGCACCCGCCGGATTTCCACACGCTGGCTTTCTGTTCGACTTTCCATTTTGAGGCTTCAAGTTTGCCTCATGCAATCCACCGGCAACCTCAGCAACATCAAGAATGCGTTCTGCATGAAGTATGTGATCCCGCCGGAACGCTTCGACCGCGCCGTCTTCTGGCGCTGTGTGCATGAACGCGGGTCAGGCATTGCCCGTGTCATTTTGTTTGTCTATCCGGGATATTTCCGGCGTGAACTTCAGTTGATCCAGCAGATCGGGCGTTACACCGAGATGTCCGAGGTCCAGGGCGCGCTGCAGCGTTATCACAAGGAAACCCAGTCCGACGGGGGATTCATCCGCAGGAAATTCAAGGTCCGTCTTTCGGGGGAACGCCTGCTGCGTCTCGCCGCCGAACTGCTGATGGCGTAGCCGGTCAAAAGTTTCTTCCTGCCGCCGCGCCGCTTTCCTACCCTGCCGCAGTCCTTGCGCATGAACACAATCACTCTTGGCAAAAGCACGTTGTCCGCCAGCCGCCTCGCCTACGGCTGCTGGCGCATCGCTGAAACACAGGAAATGGCACGCACCACCGGCCGCGCCGCCATCCTTGCCGCGTTCGAGGCGGGCTACACGCTCTTCGATCACGCGGACATTTATTGCGACGGACGCTCCGAACTGGCGTTCGGCGAGGTGCTCAAGGAGGTTCACGAACTGCGCGCGAAGGCGGTCATTGCCAGCAAATGCGGCATCCGCAAGGAAAACGAGCCCGCCAAGGGCGCACCCTTTCGTTACGATTTCTCCAAGGACCACATCATCCAATCCTGTGAGGCATCGCTCCAACGGCTGGGCGTGGACACGATCGACGTGTTTCAACTCCACCGGCCGGACTGGCTGATGGACCCCACCGAGGTGGCCGTGGCCTTCGCCAAACTGAATCAGTCCGGCAAGGTCCGGGAATTTGGTGTCAGCAATTTCACCCCGTCACAGCTCCACCTTCTCGCCCGGGCCAGCTCGCGTCCACTGATCGTG
>CAYQCZ010000337.1:0-5297 GCA_964415955.1 uncultured Verrucomicrobiota bacterium
TTGTTCACGGCGTGACCGCAAGCCGTTCCTCGACGGCGTCCTTGTGCATCAAGACGCCCTGTTCCTTGTAAGGTTTGAGCAGGAAATGCGTGCCGGTGGAGAGGACGCCGTTGATCGTCGCCAGCTTTTCGGACACGAAACTGGCCACCTCGCGCAGATTGTCCCCTTCCACCACCACCAGCAGGTCGTAGCCGCCGGACATCAAATAGCAGGATCGCACCTCGTCATAACGGGCGATGCGCTGGGCGATGCGGTCAAACCCGCCTTCACGCTCGGGGGTGATTTTGACTTCAATCACCGCACGGACAATCTCCACACCGAGTTTTTCCTCGTTGAGGATGGTGCGATAGCCGAGGATGACGTGGTCGGCCTCGTATTCCTTGATCTTCGCGACCACATCCGCCTCCGGCTGGTTCAGCATGGAGGACAACTGGGCCGGCTTGAGCGCGGCATTTTCGTGCAACAGTTTCAGCAACGGATCCATGGGGCGAGCCTAGTCAGCAGCCATGGCCGACACACGCTTTTTTCTCGGGCGGCAGGATTCCGGGCAAAATGAACTTGTCCCATGCGCAGTTGCATAGATGATGGTGACGTTCCATGAACCGAACCGGCCATACTGTGGAAGTCTTCGATGCATGTCGTCCGCCCGCGCTCATGCTCGTCCTCACTCTTGCGATGACAGTGATGGCCACCCCGGGCACATGGGCCTCCCCTGCCCTCTACACGGAGCAGATCAAGCCACTGCTCAAGGAACGCTGCTACGCCTGCCACGGGGCGTTGAAGCAAAAGGCCGGGCTGCGCCTGGACACCGCGCAGTCGATGCGGGCTGGTGGAAAGAACGGTCCGGCCATCGCTCCGGGCCGTGCCATCGAAAGCCTGCTTCTCCAACGCGTCTCCAGCAAGGACACGGACACGCGCATGCCACCCGAAGGTGAACCGCTCACCGCACAACAAATCGCCTCCATCCATGCATGGCTGGAATCCGGCGCCACTGCGCCCGAGGACGAGCGTGGCGAGGATGACCCCATGTCGCACTGGGCGTTCCAGCCACCCGTCAAATCAAGACCGCCCATCGCCGGACGAACCGCAGGCACACCGGAAAGCCCGGTGGATGCGTTCATCGCCGCCAGACGTGATGCCGCCCGCCTGCTGCCGCTCCCACCCGCATCGAAGGCCGTCTGGCTGCGGCGTGTGCATCTGGATTTGACAGGGCTTCCGCCAACGCTCGCAGAGCTTCGGGCCTTCGAAACCGACACGTCATCGATGGCCCGCGAGCGGGTCGTGGACCGCCTGCTGGCCAGCCCGCAATACGGCGAACGCTGGGCCCGTCACTTCATGGACATCTGGCGTTACAGCGACGCCTACGGACTGGGCGAGCAACTGCGCAACAGCCAGCGGCACATGTGGCACTGGCGCGACTGGATCATCGAATCCCTCAACACGGACAAGGGCTACGACCGCATGATCCGTGAAATGCTGGCCGCCGATGAACTGGCTCCCACCGACCACGCCGCGCTGAGGGCCACCGGCTTTCTGGCAAGGAACTACTACATCTTCAACCGCACCACCTGGCTGGATGACGTCGTGGAACACACCGGCAAGGCCTTCCTCGGCCTCACCACCAATTGCAGCAAATGCCACGATCACAAATACGATCCGGTCACCCACGAGGATTACTACGCCCTCCGCGCCGTGTTCGAGCCGTATCACGTCCGTCTGGATGAACTCCCCGGCGAACCCGACCTGACAAGGAACGGCCTGCCGCGCGCATTCGACCTGCATCTGGACCGGCCCACGCATGTGCATCTGAAAGGTGATGAAAAGAACCCGGACACGAACCGCGTGATCACCGCCGCCGTGCCCGTGGCTCTGGCGTTCCGTCAAATTCAACCACGGGAACTGCAACTGCCCGCAACCGCGCATTCTCCCGGTCTTCAGGAGCATGTGCTGTCGAATCACCTTCGTGCGGCGGAAGCCGCCCTGTCGTCCGCCTCGGCTCAGTTGGAAAAGGCGCGAACAGTTCTGGCTGCGGCCCAAAAGCAGGAGGAGGCACGTGCGAAGACCACCGAAGGCATCAAAGGAACAGAAGCGCATGCCCCATCATTCCACGTCGCGGATGATTTCAAGGCCATGCGGACGGATGTGTGGACCATGCCCGACGGGGAATGGACCTTCGTGGATGGCGTGGCCCGTCAATCCGTGATGGTGGGTGAACGGCGCACGTTGCAATCGACGATGGATCATCCGGCGGACTTCGTGGCGCGCATGACATTCAAACACACCGGCGGTGGCAAATGGAAATCAGTGGGCTTTTGCTTTGATGTTCACGGCAAAGAACACGTGCTCGCCTATGTCAGTGCCCATCCGCCATCGAAAGTGCAAATCGCCCACTCAGACGCCTCCGGCAGATCCACGTATCCAACGGGAGCCGCGCAATCGACCCCTGTCAGCACAGGGGAAATCTACACGCTGGAAGTGAAGGCGCAGGGACAACTGCTGAATGTGTCGGTAAATGGAGCCGCTCCGCTCGTTTACACGCTTGCCGTGCCGAGAAAACCCGGACGTTTTGAGCTGATCACCTTCGATGCCACGGCGGATTTCATGGCGTTCGAGATGAAAACACTTCCTGCCGATGCCAGGCTGGCCGGCGGCACTGAAGCATCCCCGAACCCTGTGGAGGCGGCCCTTGCGGAATTCAAACATGCGGAAACCGCTCATCGCGCCGCCGAACTGACCGCACCCGCCATCCGTTCCGCCTGGCTGGCGGACAAGGCTGCTGCTGATCATTCGGGCGATGCCCAATCACTGGCAGCGGAGGCCGCCCGACACTCCGCCGCATGGGAGCTGGCCAAGGCCGGGGCCAATGTCGCCCGGGCTGAACTGGACCTGCTCAAGGCCGCGTCCAACAAAAAGGCCGATGCCGAAAAGAAGCTGAAGTCTGCAAAGGAAAGTCATGCCAAGGCCCTGAAGAACCATGAATCGCCGGGAACAACCTACACTTCACTTCGCGGCACGGAAAAGGCGTCGGACGGCCCTGATGACAAGGACCCGAAAGGATTGAAATCCTTCCCCACCACCAGCACAGGGCGGCGCACGGCACTGGCCGGCTGGATCGCCGACCGCGAGAATCCACTCACGGCGAGGGTGTTGGTGAATCATGTGTGGCTGCGGCACTTCGGTCAGCCACTTGTTTCGACGATGGCGGATTTCGGTCGTCACGGCACCACGCCCACACACCCGGAGCTGCTGGACTGGCTGGCCGTGGATTTCATGGATCACGGGTGGAGCCTCAAGCATCTGCACCGACGCCTGGTGTTGTCAGCAACCTATGGACTGGCCAGCTCCGCCCCGGTGCAGGCGGGGACGACGGACACCTTGAGCGAAAAGAACACAGGCAGGGACCCCGAGAACCGGTTTTACTGGAGGATGAATGCAGTGCGCATGGACGCGCAGACCGTGCGGGACAGTTTGTTACACCTGGCGGGCGTCCTCCGACTGGAACTGGGCGGACCGTCCATCGAACCGGGCAAGTCGGACACTGCCATGCGCCGCAGCCTCTACTTCAAGCAATCGCGGGACGATGAGCACAAGTTCCTCGAAATGTTCGACAATGCGAACATCAAGGAATGTTACCGCCGCGCCGAGAGCATTCTGCCCCAGCAGGCGCTGGCCCTGGCCAACAGCGAACTCACCAGCCGGGCATCCATCGCCCTGGCATCAGGCATCCAGGCCCGGCAGGGCGACACCGAAGCCGCCGCTTTCTGCCGGCTGGCTTTCGAAACCGTGCTCGGAGTGCCGCCGGACAAACAGGAACTGGACGCCTGTGTGCAGGCGCTTGCAGCCTTTGAATCAAACGCTTCCTCGTCCACTGGCAGACCGGATCCCATGCGGGCGCGCACCCGGCTCGTTCAGGCATTGTTCAATCACAACGATTTCATCACCATCCGTTGACCATGACGCCGTCTCAACTGAAACCAGCCGCATTTGGAGCCGATCTTCCGCCCGGCGCGTTCTTGCGCCGTCGCAGATTTCTGGCCGACACGGGGCTGGGTTTTGGGTCGCTGGTGCTGGGGGCGCTCATGCGCGAGGAGGCGAAGGCCGGCAGCACGTGGCAGCCGCCCGACGGCACACCCCACCGCAAACCGCGCGCAAAAAACGTCATCTGGCTCTTCATGCGCGGCGGCGTGAGCCACATGGAAAGCTTCGATCCAAAGCCTGCGCTGAACCAATACGCGGACAAGACCATCGGTGAGACCCCGTTCAAACATGTGCAGGATCCCGCTTTGCTCAAGCGGGTGCGCGTGGTGGTGGTCAATGATGCCAACGGCCAGCAGCGCAACAAACTCTACGCACTCCAGACGCAGTTCCAAAAGGGAGGGCAAAGCGGCATCGAGGTCAGCGATTTCTTCCCGCACATCCGCACGTGCGTGGACGACCTGGCGATCGTCCGGTCCATGTGGACGACGGATGACAACCACGGCGCACAGGTGCAGTTCCATTCCGGACGGCATACGCTGGACGGCTCCTTTCCAACCATTGGTGCGTGGGTGTCCTACGGTCTGGGCACGTTGAACGAGAATCTGCCCAAGTTCGTGCAGATGGGCCCGCGGTTCTTTGACAAACGCGATGGTTATTATCTCGGCCCGGCCTATGACGCCGTGCCGCTCAAGATTGATCCCAGGGAACCGCTGGCCTTCGCGAAGCCGGAGTCCGACATCACCGCCGAGGAGCAACGCCTCCAGTTCGACCTCATCCACCGCCTGAACCGTTTCACAGCGGAGCGGCATCCCGCCGACAGCTCGCTCGCGGCGCGCATCAAGGCCTACGAACTGGCGTATCGCATGCAGATGGCCGTGCCCGAGGTGATGCAGTTCGATGCGGAATCCACGGCGACCCGGCGCCTTTACGGCCTGGAAAACGATGTCACCAAGCCCTTCGGCACGCAGTTGCTGGCGGCAAGGCGGCTGGTGGAACGCGGCGTGAGATTCGTCCAGATCATGCACGGCGACGGGGCGGCGGGCGCGTGGGACGCCCATTCCGGGCTCAAGGACAACCACACCAAACTGGCCGCGCAGGTGGACCTGCCCATCGCCGGTCTGATCAAGGATTTGAAATCGCGCGGTCTGCTGGAGGAGACGATCGTGGTCTTCGCCACGGAGTTTGGAAGAACACCGGGCTCACAGGGTCAGAACGGCAGGGATCATCACCCCTACGGTTTTTCGGTGTGGATGGCCGGTGGCGGCATTCGCGGCGGCATCACGCACGGTGCGACGGATGAAATCGGTATTCACGCGGTG
>CAYQCZ010000338.1:0-5281 GCA_964415955.1 uncultured Verrucomicrobiota bacterium
TGTCCACCGCCGGCTGGGGATTGCTGGCCGTGGCGGTGTTTCATCTCGTGCCGGTGTATCTGGATGCACTGTCCTGGCACCGTCTTATGCCCAAGCAATACAAGTTTCCAGTGCTGCGGGCGGTGTGGACGCGCTGGGTGGGCGAGGCGGTGAACAATCTTCTCCCGGCGGCGCAGATCGGCGGCGACGTCGCCCGCGCGCGCCTGGCTGCCCACTCCGGCATCCCCATGGCCGTGTGCATGGGCACGATGGTGGTGGATGTGACCTCGGTGATCATCACCCAGGCATTGTTCACCCTGATGGGACTGGCGCTGCTGGTGACGCAACAGGGTCGCGTGTCCTTTGGCTGGCAGTTGCTGCTGGCGGTGCTTTTCGCCAAGAGCATGTTCCTGACCTTCTACTTCGTGCAGCGCAAAGGGCTGTTCTCCATGCTCAAGAAGGTGGGCGGCGCGTTCTTCAGCGGTCCGGCCTGGGAAAAGCTGGTGGCGGGTGGCGATGCCTTCGACCGGGCCATCAACGACACCTACAAACGCTGGGGCGATTTTTGCATCAGCCTGTGGTGGACGTTTGCCTCGTGGGTGGTGGGTTCCGGCGAGATTTGGCTGGGCATGTATTTCCTCGGGCATCCCGTGACGGTGATGGAAGCGGTGATCATTGAAAGCCTCAGCCAGGCCATCAAGGGCGCGTTTTTTGTGGTGCCGGGTGCGCTGGGTTTTCAGGAAGGCGGTTTCATCGTGCTGGGCAAGCTCTTCGGCATTCCGCCTGAGATTGCGCTCTCGATGTCCCTGGTGAAGCGGGTGCGCGAACTGACCCTCGGCATTCCGGGTCTCATCACATGGCAGATCATCGAGGGCAAACGCCTGCTCGCGCGTTCCCCGGAGAAAACCCCCGCTCCCGAAGCCGCATCCGGCGCGCAATGACCATGGCCGGCAGCTCCCATCGTTTTTATGCGGACTTGCCGAGCTTCGCCGATTTCCATGAGTTCACTGACAACCGCCATTTCCATCGCGTGCCGGAGGACTGGTATGTGGTCATCACGGATGTAAAAGGCTCCACCAAGGCCATCGAGGCCGGCCGCTACAAGGACGTGAACACCATCGGCGCGGCGAGCATCTCCGTGGTCAGTGGATTGTTGAAGGAGGATTTTCCGTTCGTGTTCGGCGGTGATGGTGCGACGTTGCTGGTGCCACCGGAGTCCATTGAAGTCGTTCTGGACGGCCTGAAACGCCTCCAGCGGCTTTCCAGCGAGAACTTCCAGATCGAGCTGCGCGTGGGGCGCATACAGGTCCGGGAAGTCCACCAGACCGGAAGCGTGATCGAGGTGGCCAGGCACGAACTCACCTCCGGCCGTTGCATGGCCGTGTTCCGTGGCGGCGGCCTGACCGAGGCCGAGCGCTGCATCAAGGGACAGGAAAAGCTTTATTGCTGCGAGCCGGATGCGGCGGCGGACATCGAGCTGACCGGCCTTTCATGTCGATGGAATCCATTGCGCAACAAACGTGGTCGCATCATGTCGCTGCTGGTGGCGGCGAAGGGCCCGGAGCCCTTCCGCGTATATGAGGCTTTCCTCACCAGGCTGGGTGAGATCTATGAAGGCCGGCTTGATGAAGCCAACCCCGTCAATGCTGACCTCATGCGCTACCACAGCATCGGCGAGTGCGTGAAGGAGGAGACGCGCTTTCACACGCGCCGCAGCACAATCGGCTATCTCAAGCGCCTTTTTGAAATCGTGGCCGCCGTGCTGATCTTCAAGTTCCGCATCCCGCCGCTGATCTTCGACGCAAAGCACTATGTGCGCACCATGCACCTGCATGCCGACCACAGAAAGTTCGACGACATGCTGCGCATGATTCTCGATTGCTCGGAAGCGCAGGTGGCGGCCATTCAATCCTATCTCGAGGTCCAGCACGCGGCCGGCGCCCTGTGCTATGGCATCCACCTTTCCGACATCGCGCTCATGACCTGTTACGTTCAGGATGTGAAGGACGGCCAGCACATTCATTTCATCGACGGTGGCGATGGCGGCTATGCCATGGCCGCCAAGCAACTCAAGGCGCAACTGAAGGCCGCTGGCTGAGCGAACTCCCATGCGACTCATCGATCACTTCAAACACTGTCCGCGCTGCGGCCATGCACTGCCGCCAAGGACCGCGCCGAACAACATCACCTGTTCCGCCTGCGGGTTCCTCCAGTTCTTCAATCCCACCCTCGCCGCCGCCGTGTTCGTGGTGGACGCCAAGGACCGCGTGCTGCTCATCCGGCGCGCGAAGGATCCCGGCAAGGGCAGGCTCGCGCCTCCGGGCGGCTTCGTGGATTTCGATGAAACGGTTGAAACCGCCCTGCGACGGGAAATCCGCGAGGAGGTTGGACTGGAGCTCGCGGAGGTTCGTTTCCTCTGCTCCGCAGTGAACGAGTATGTGTATCGGGATGTGACCTATCCCGTCGTGGACCTTTTCTTTACGGCCTTTGTGGATGCCGCGCCGGAAGCCCGGGCGCTGGAGGATGTCGAGGATGTGCTGTGGATGCCGCGTGATCAGGTGCGTGTGGATGACCTTGCTTTTGCATCCATGCAGAAAGCCTTTCTGGAATTGCAGCGAACGCCCGGTGCGCAAGGGCGCTGATGCAACTGGCTGTGCACGATGGATGCCGTCTCTTGCCGGTTGCCTGCATCTGCGCATTCCGACACTATCCCAGTCAAACCCATGAACACGTTGCCCGCATCCTCGCACGCCATGAACCGCCGCTCTTTTCTCGCCGGTTCACTGGCCACCCTCGCCGCTTCCCGACTGACGGCCGCAGACCAGCCCGAGCCGGTCATCGACATCCATCAGCACACGCAATACCACGGGCGCACGGACGAGCAGTTGATCGCCCATCAACGCGCCATGGGCATCACCACCACAATCCTCCTGCCGTCCGGTCGTCCCGTGGACCGTGAATCCACGCACAACGGCAAGTCCAACGGCCTGGCCGCCAAAACCGGCGGCAACGACACCTGCATGGCCATCGCGCGCGCGCATCCCGGTGAATTCGTCTTCTTCGCCAATGACGTGCCCGACCTGCCTGATGCCCGCAAGGAACTGGAAAAGTATCTCAAGCTGGGCGCAAAGGGCATTGGCGAGCAGAAGTTCAACGTGGATTCAGACTCCGCGCACATTGTGATGGTCGCCGAGGTGGCGCAGGAGTTCGACGTGCCGGTGCTGCTGCACTTCCAGCACGGCACCTACAACAAGGGCTTCGAGAACTTCCACACAATCCTCGAACGCTTTCCGAAGGTGAACTTCATCGGGCACGCGCAGACCTGGTGGGGAAACATCGACAAGAACCACGACCAGAAGGTGCTGTATCCCACGGGCAAGGTGACGCCCGGTGGCCTGACGGACCGTTACCTGGCGGACTACCCGAACATGTATGCCGACCACTCCGCGGGTTCAGGCCTCAACGCCCTGCTGCGCGATGAGGATCACACACGCGGGTTTCTCAAGCGCCATCAGGACAAGCTCCTTTACGGCAGCGATTGCGCGGATGTGTTCGGGCGCGGCCCCGGATGCCAGGGCGCAAAAACTTTGGAAGCACTGCGGCGACTGGCCCCCAGCAAGGAGATCGAGCGGAAGATCCTCTACGGAAACTCCAAACGGCTCTTCAGGCTGTAGGGAAACGAGAAGTGGGTGCACGCCACACAAAATCTTCCAAAAAACAGGATTTAGTCCTCATCCGTGTTTGTTACTGGGCCTCCGCGCTTGCAAAACGCTCCTCCAATATCTGTCTGAAGTATCGTGCATCATCGCTGTGCATGAATCCCAAGTGACCAATCGAAATCTTCATCCCGTCGTGCATCTCCAAGATGGTCCGATTGAATCGCCGTCGCACCACAGCCACTGCGGAAAGGTCAACATAGTGTCTAGGCTGGCCGTGCTCGAAGACCACTAGCCTGTCCCCACTCAACTGCACGTAAGGGCGTTGCCACGCTCGCACCCCCCGCCAAGCCATATAGCCGGCGATGGCCATAAAAACGAACGACGCCTCACGCATGTCGGGACTGGTGAAAAACAAAGCTGCGGCATAGATGAAACCACCGATGCCTGCGAACAAGTCGACGCGCGCTTCGCCTGAGCGGAATTGATGCTCGGTGGTATTCATTGGCGGCTTAGCAGTTTAATTGTCCAGACTGGGGCTGCTCAGTCTCTTGAGACGCTGGCCGTGGATTCCTCATGAGTGTGAAGTGGATAAGGGATTTGCGGATGGTAAGCAAGATTCAGGTTTGGCCGCGTTTGGCCTTTTTGGGAGTGGAATGGAAGGTGGGCAAGCCAGGCCATGATCCTTGTGGGCGCGAAGGTGGAGACAGTCCGTCGGGCCGTCTCTACATCAAGCGTCATGGTAGAGACGCCTCGGTGAGGCGTCTCATCCCCCTAGCCCGACCTTCGCACGGTGGACAACGCTGGAACTGATGATCAACCACTTGCGCGGCGCGAGGGCCTAAGGTCGGCCACACAAGGTCCGGTGACCTGCGGTTCGGACGGCGGCAGGTCTCTGGCATACACGCGGGGCGGGGGTTGTTGCGGCAGACTGCAGTTCAGTTGCTCCAGCAACACCGCTTGCGCCGGTTCAGGCCTCAACGCCCTGCTGCGCGACGCGGATCACACACGCGGGTTTCTCAAGCGCCATCAGGACAAGCTCCTTTACGGCAGCGACTGCGCGGATGTGTTCGGGCGCGGCCCCGGATGCCAGGGCGCAAAGACACTGGAAGCACTGCGGCGACTGGCACCCACCAAGGAGATTGAACGCAAGATCCTCTACGGAAACTCCAAACGGCTCTTCAGGCTGTAGGGAGACTCCGCTTCATTCCGCGTCGAGTCGTTTGATGATTTTGCGTGCCAGAGGTTCCTTTATCTCGTTATGGCGTGGAACTGCTTCCGTGACCCCGTTCTTGGGGTTTGTCCAAATCGAGTGACTGCCTCCCTCGCGTTTGAGAAAACACCCCGCCACCCGGAGTTTGCGCTCGAGATCCCTGCGCTTCATCCAACCAGAATCTTTTCCTGAATCGCATCGTCCGGCAGACCGCGAAGCACATCCGCGCGTCTGTCCTCCAGAATCAGTTCGACGGCCTCGATCAAATTGGCTTTGGCCTCCGCAACCGTTTCACCCTGGCCGTTGGCACCGGGCACTTCGGGACAAATCGCCCAGTAGCCTCCCTCAGGCGCGGCTTCAATGACTGCGGTAAATTCAGACTTCATGGGTCAACATTACCATTGGCAGGCTGTTTGGGGAGTTTCATTTTAAC
>CAYQCZ010000339.1:0-5271 GCA_964415955.1 uncultured Verrucomicrobiota bacterium
ATCCTGCGCACCAACGACCAGGGGGTGGCGCGCCGGGCCATGGAAGCAGCCGTCCGTGGCGGTTTCACCGTGGTGGAATTCACCCTGACCATCCCCGGGGTGATGGACCTGATCACCGAATTCTCGCGTCAGGACGGTCTTGTGGTGGGTGCAGGCACCGTGCTGACACGTGAGCAGGCTCGTGAGGCGGTCGTGGCTGGAGCCTCCTTCCTGGTGAGTCCCGTGGTGGATGAGGACGTCATTGCCGAGGCAAACCAGCTCGGTGTGGCCTGCATGCCGGGTTGTTCGACCCCCACCGAAATGTTGCGTGCCCACAGGGCGGGCGCGGCGTTGCAAAAGCTTTTTCCAGCTCCAGGCACCGGACCGGCCTGGGTCAAGCAAACCCTGGGGCCGCTGCCTTTTCTGAAAATCGTGCCCACCAGCGGCGTCACGGCGGAGAATGCCGCGGATTATCTCCGTGCAGGGGCGTTTGCGGTGGGATTTGTGGCCAGTCTTTTCGACGCCGATGACCTTGCGCAAGAACGCCACGACATCATCGAGAGCAGGGCCGTGCGCATGCTGGAAGCAGTGGAACGCGCGTAACTTTCATTGGCAACCCGGAGTCTTTTGTAACATAGTCCGCATGCCACCAGACGGCTGACCCGCAGGTAGGGTGGCGACAACAACAACGCTGCAACTCAATAACACACCATGAAGCGATTCCTCACATCCACCATCATCACGGCCGCCCTGGCACTGGCCATCACTCTGCCTGCCACCGCGCAGGAAAAGAAAAAGGCCGATCCCAACGCCGAACGCACCATCCGGGGCTCCGGCACCTGCGCCAAGTGCGATCTTGGCGAGGCCGACAAGTGCGCCAATGTCATCCAGACCGTCCGCAAGGACAAGGAAGGCAAGGAAGTGAAGGCCACGCTCTGGCTTGAAGACAACCAGGTGAGCAAGGACTTCCACAGCCAGATCTGCAAGGGTGCCAAGCCCGTGGTTGCCAAGGGCACCGTGAAGCGCGATGGCAAGAAGCAGGTGCTTGTGGCCACCAGCATCGAGCTGGACAAGGGCAAGAAATAACCGGCCGGCATCCCCTTTACACCCGCCGGGCCATTGAGGCCGGCGGGTTTTTCTTTTTCCCGAAAGCTTCGGTCCGGTCTGCTCAACCAGCATTTCGTGCCACATCGTGTTGCAATGCGGGATTCGGAGCTGCCCGGACGCTTCCCCTGCGCGTCGTGAATAACCTTTCCGGTTGAACGCTTGCAGCGGTCACAAACGCGGACGTAACGTGGCCGCATGTCGCACGCGGACTTTGTTCACCTCCACCTGCACACCGAGTATTCCCTGCTCGATGGCGCCTGCCGTCTGGACCGGTTGATGGAATATGCGCACGAGTTGAAGTTTCCCGCGATGGCCGTCACCGACCACGGTGTCATGTATGGCGCGGTGGATTTTTATCAGGCCGCACGCAACAAGGGCATCAAGCCGATCATCGGGTGCGAAGTTTACGTGGCCCCCGGCAGCCGGCATGAGAAGAAAACCAGCGCGGGCGGGCGTGATGTTTACAATCACCTCGTGCTGCTGGCGAAGGATGAAACCGGTTACCGCAATCTCACCAAACTCGTCACCGCCGGTTTTCTGGAGGGATATTATTACAAGCCACGCATCGACAAGGAAATCCTTGCCGCGCACAAGGAGGGCATCATCGCGCTCTCGGGCTGCCTCGCCAGCGAAATCCCGGAGCACATCCACACCGACCAGCCGGACAAGGCCAGGGATGCGATCGACTGGTTCAAGCACACCTTCGGTCCTGAGAATTTCTACCTCGAACTCCAGGATCACAACATTCCCGAGCAGGCCAAGGTCAACCGGCATCTCATTCCGTGGGCTAAGGAATTTGGCCTTAAAACTGTCGCCACAAATGACGTTCACTACGTCAAGCGCGAGCACTGGCGCGCGCACGACGCCCTGATCTGCATCGGCACGCAGTCGCTCCTCGCCGACGAAAAGCGCATGAAGTATGCCGAGGAACAATTCTACCTGCGTTCCGCTCAGGAAATGAAGGCGCGGTTTGCCGAGGTCCCGGAGGCGGTCGCCAACACGCTCGAGGTTGCGGAGCAATGCAACGTGGAGATTGAATTCGGCAAACTGCATTACCCGGTTTTTCACCCGCCGGAGCATTTCACCAACGCCGGCTATCTCCGCAAGTTGCTGGCGGAAGGTCTCCATCGACGCTACGGCGTGGTGGTCCATGCAAGAGGTGAGGCGTTCGAGGTCGAATCCGTGCCGGAACCTGCGCGCCTGCCGACGTTGTCGGAGGGCATGTCCGTGGAGGATGCCGTGAAGGCGGTCATCGACCGTGTGCAACTTGAACTGGGAGTCATCGAGAAGACCGGTTTTGTGGACTACTTCCTGATTGTCGGCGACTTCATCGAATATGGGCGCAGCAAGGGCATTTCCTGTGTGGCGCGCGGTTCTGCGGCAGGCTCGATCGTCACTTATTTGCTGGGCATTTCCAATGTCGATCCCATCCGCTACGGCCTGCTGTTCGAGCGGTTTCTGAATCCTGAACGCGTCAATCCGCCTGACATCGACATTGATTTTGCCGACGACCGCCGGGCCGAAGTGATCGAATATGTCCGGGAAAAATACGGACGCGACGCAGTGGCGCAGATCATCACCTTCGGCACCATGGGTGCGAAGTCCGTCGTGCGCGACCTTGCCCGCGTGATGGGCATGGGCTTCAGCGACGGCGACCGTCTGGCCAAAATGATTCCCGCCGACCTCAAGATGTCGCTGGAAAAGGCGCTGCATCAGTCGCCGGACTTCAAGCAGGCCTACGATGGTGATGAGCGCATCCGCGAACTCATCGACACCGCCTTCATCCTGGAAGACCTCACCCGCAATGCATCGGTTCATGCCGCAGGCGTGGTCATTGGCGGCGAGCCGTTGGTGAATCTGCTGCCGCTCAAGCAGGATGAAGACGGCACCATCGTCACCCAGTATCCCATGGGGCCGGTCGGTGATCTCGGCCTCTTGAAGATGGATTTTCTCGGGTTGAAGACGCTCACCGTCATCCGCAACACCTGTGACATGGTCAGGCAGGGCAGGGGCATCGACATCCCGATTGACAGTCTTCCGCTTGATGACGCGAAGACCTACGACCTCCTCAACAAGGCCAACACGATCGGCATCTTTCAGCTGGAATCCGGCGGCATGCGCGACTTGTGCCGCAAGTTCCAGATCGGCTCCGTGGAGCACATCACCGCACTTGTCGCGCTGTATCGTCCCGGCCCCATGGACCTTATTCCCGACTTCATCAAACGCCGCCACGGTGAGGTGGAGATCAAGTATGAACATCCGCTGCTGGAATCCATTTCGAAGGAGACCTACGGCGTGTTGATCTACCAGGAACAGGTCATGCAGGCCGCCCAGATTCTTGGCGGCTACACGCTTGGCGGCGCCGATCTGCTCCGCCGCGCCATGGGCAAGAAGAAACCCGAGGAAATGGCCAAGCACCGCAGCCTCTTCGTCAAGGGCTGCAAGGAGAAGAACAACATCCCCGAGACCAAGGCCAATGCCATCTTCGATTTGCTGGAGAAATTCGCCGGTTACGGCTTCAACAAGTCGCACGCCGCCGCCTATGCCATCGTGGCCTACCAGACGGCCTACCTGAAGGCCAATTACGCGGTCGAGTTTCTCAGCGCCATGATGACAAACGACATGAGCGACACCGCCAAGCTCAGCGTGCTCATCAATGAAGCCCGCGCGTTCAATGTCGATGTGCTCGGGCCGGACGTGAATGAAAGCCAGGTCGTGTTCGCCCCGGTGCGTCCGACCAGGAAGGACAAGACTCCAAACGGGGTGGACGGCAAGGAGCCGGCGCAAGGGCAGGTCATCCGCTTCGGTCTGGCCGCCATCAAGGGCGTGGGCACCGCCGCCGTCGAAGCCATTCTCAAGGCCCGCAGCGAGGGCGGACGCTTCACCAGCCTGGGCGAAATGTGCGAACGCGTGGACACGCGTGCTGTGAACCGCAAGGTGCTGGAGGCCTTGATCAAGTCCGGGGCATGCGACGGCTTCGGGGAAACACGCGCAACCCTCTTCGCACATCTGGACCGCGCCATCGCCAGGGCTGCAAGCATCGCGCACGATCGTGAGCGCGGACAGGCGTCGCTCTTCGGCATGCTGGAGGACAGCGAGCCCACCATGCCTGAATCCATGGCCAATCTTCCCGAATGGCCGCAGCACGAACTCCTCGCCCACGAGAAGGAACTGCTGGGGTTCTACGTCACCGGCCATCCTCTCACGCCCTACGCCCAGATACTCCAGCGCTATGCACTGCACAATTCTGTGACCGCCGCCGCCCTGCAGCCGCGCACCATGACACGCATTGGCGGACTGGTTTCCGCCGTCCAGGCGGGTGTGTCCAAGAAGACGAACAAACCCTACGCGCTGGCGACCATCGAGGATCTCGATGGCACGGTGCAGGTGCTGTGTCTCAATGACAACTACGAGAAGTTCTCCAGCCTGCTCACGCTCAACAAGGCGGTGCTCGTCATTGGCGAGGTGAACAACTCGGAAGACAAGCCTAAGATATTCCCGCAGGAAATCATCCCGCTGGAGGATGCCCCGCGCAAATACACCAAGCAGGTGCATCTGCGCCTGCACACGGCGCATGTGGGCGAGAAACAGCTCGATGCCGTCGCCGACCTGGCCGGGAAACACCGTGGTCGTGTGCCATTGCTGCTGTGCTTCCGGCGGCCCACGGGCGAAGCGGTGTTCGTGGAGACCAATGAACGCTTCTGGGTCACGCCCTCCATGGATTTGCAGAAGGACGCGGACGAACTGTTCGGTGAGGAAACGTATTACCCCAGCGTGGATACTTCATTGCCCGAGCGCGAAAAGCGCCGATGGGCACGTGGCGCCAATGGATCAGGCGGGGAGGAATGAGTCACGGCGTGCCCGGTTGCCTGCCCGGCTATGGTCTGCATTCTTGCCCGGTCCAGTTCGGAGAATCGCTCGGAGACGGCCAACCGGTATGGGCTGTTGTTCTGCTGCATGAAGCGGCCGCGCAGCAGACGGTTCGCATGTCCCAATGTGTCCGCCAGCGCGACTGCTTGGATGTCAGCACTCTGGAAAGTTGTGCATCAATCCGGGCTGGAACTCTGGATTGACACGCATTCTGCCCCTACCTATCGTCCGCCCGTAAATACCGAGCAGTGAAGCCCGAATTTACCATTCGGGCTTTTTCATTGCCTCAATGAGCAGAAGATCATGGCCAACACG
>CAYQCZ010000340.1:0-5264 GCA_964415955.1 uncultured Verrucomicrobiota bacterium
AGATGTAAATACATTGTACAGACAATTCTCGCAAAAAGTGCAGTACAGGCTCTAGCACGCTGTCGCGAGACGCTCGTTCCAGCAGCAGCGGACACGTGATCCACGCAAAGCTGCCCTTGGCCGAGCGGATGGGAAAGGCGAGCAGGCGGGCTTCGGAGAATTGCAGGGCACCGGCGAAACTGACGTTCGCATCGTCCGAGCCAAAGAGCCAGGCGGCGCCCGAAGGATCAAGCTGATCGATCACCGTCTTCTCACCCTCTTTCTTTGTGGTCAGACGAACCGGTGTTCCCTTGCCATTCCGCAGTGTCAGCGGCCACTGATCTGCAAAACTGCCCTTCAAACTGGATGCCGGAATAATCGGAAACCCGGTGTGCCGCTCGCGGATGATGGGCTGGTCAATCGCGCCGACGCTGGCGCCGGCGCCCACATGGAGCGGGGTTCTCGTGAAGAGGTAGAGGATGCGTTTGTTGCTCATGGTATTGTTCTGTTGCTGGTCATTTTTGAGATCCGTCAGATCCGTCCGCCTTGCCGGCCACCGAAAAAAACTTCCACGTGCCGCACACGCCCAGGCCGAAACCTTTCTCGCCCATCAGGGTGCTGCGGCGGTTCTTGATTGTGTCGGCAGGCGGGTCGCCTGAGCCCACTGCGCCATGCCAGTTGAGCGCGGACGCCAGTTGGGCGGCGGCCTCCGGCGAGTCCGCCTCAAAGTAATAGACCGCCCCCGCCGGCACGGCGAGGTGGGTGGATTTGGCGCCGCCTTCCTTGCGGTCGGTATCGTTGGCCAGTGCCCAACCGGTAACGGGGATGGGCTTGGGCACAACGGCGGCGACGAGTTTGGCCGCGATTTCTTTTGCATCCGGAGCGAAGCCCCGGCTGTGTTTGCCGGTGTAACTCCGGGCCTGACGCTCTCCGGAGCGGAGCATCACCTGACCGTCGGACTCGCGCACCCAATTCGGCAGCCAGCCGCCATGGTGTCGTTCGATTCTTCGGCCGTTCCGATCTTGAATCGGTGTTCCGTCAGGCTTGGCATCCGGGATTTCGGGCCAGATGGCGGGCGAGAGCAGAATCCATTTTACGAGGTATTTGCCGTTGGACTGACCGAAGCCATCAGACTTCCCGCGCGGCAGCGGCAGTGAAGCAAGTTCACAACGTGTCGCCGTGCAGAGGCGCTGCTGGCCGCCGACGAGGAGTTGCTGGGGTTCCTTGATGAGATCGCGAATGAGATCTTTTCTCTCAGGCGCACCATTCTTTTCATCGGTTTTGGCAAAGACTCCGAGGCGCCAGGCGTCCCGCAGGCGCAGATAGCGGGCGGAGTAGATTTTTCCGGCGGCATCGCCCTGGCCGGTGGTGCCGGTCTCAGCGTCAATGGCAATGCCCACAGTTGCCTCGGCATCGCTGAAGGCGGAGTCATCGCACGCCTCCAGCCCTGCGACCTTTCTCCCCGCGTCCGCAAGATAGTCGGCGTAGGCGGCGGCGCTGAGCCATGCCTTCGCCCGGTTGTCCTTTGACGGAGCGAGGCGGTTAGCCACGGCGTATTCCAAAGGGTCTGGCAGGCTCGAAAGCACGGAGTCAAAGGTGCCCGTCGGGAGCAGCGCCGGGCTCAACGTGTCATCCAGCAGATCGAGTGGCCGGGGGAAATACCAGGTGTCCCTCGCCGCCGCATGGCAGACAGGGAACGGTCCGGCGGTGACCAGAGAGCCGAACTGGCGGTTGTCCTTGCCGTGGCGCTCGGCGTCGCGGCGCTGGTCGTGCGCATGTCCGTTCAAGCCGGAACGGTGCAGCGCGGCGTGGAAAGCCGCATCGGTGACATTCGGCAACGGCCAGGCGGCACCGTGTCCGGCAAGGGCGCCTTCCATGGGCCGCCCGTCGCGGAAGAACAGGACATCGGTGGGCTGGAGCAGGATCGTGTTGATCGGATTCATGAGTTGCCTTTCGGCTCGTAGTTGGTGGTCGTGTCGGCAGTGGTGCGGTGGGCAAAGGCGACGGTCTGGCAGAGGCCGATGACGGAGTGGAGGCGCTTTTCGGCGCAAAGCAATTCGGACGGATCGGACGGATCCCGGAGCGAGCGGAGATAACCGTCAAGAGCCTCACGAAGTGTGATGAGGCATTCTTCGGCCTTTTCCTTTTCCCGGGGGAAACTTGTTCCGCGCTGTCGGCCGAGGCAGTGCTCAAACTCGCGTCGGATGATGTCGTCCACGGGGAAGTCCTTGACGGGTTGCACACTGCCGTTGGCTTTCACGAGCGGTGTGCTTTCCGTGACATAGGCTTCCAACAATTCGGCCAGGCGGTGCGGGAACTTGTTGCTGAGTTCCTCCGCGTGGAGCGCCCGGGCCATTTGTTGATAGAGTGCCAACCCGTCCGTCCACCTCGCACCCCACTCAATTATTTCGCCTGACCGCTTCATCAGGGTGACGGCAACCGCACTACGACCGAGGCCGCCTTGGTCTGGGGATCGCTTCGCGCGCTTCTCCGCAGCCTGGGCAGCGCGCACCACGTCCTGCAGCGGTGCCTTGAAGTGCGCGATGGCGATGCCCACGGAAACATCTGCTGCCGGACCCGGGACAATCGCGTTAAACTTTGCGGGCTCGCCTTCAAGTTTTGGAGTCTCTGGTGCAAGACGAATAAACCCCGGCTGGCCGTCACAGGCGAACAACTGGACGTCTTCGCGGTTCCATTCTCGGTCCTGAAATCGCCAAGCCCCCCGAAGAGTATTCAAGGCTTTGGGGTCGCCTTGAAACGCGGCGCGAAGCGCACGAGCGCACAACAGGGCCTGGTGCGCCGGCAACAGGGCCAGCACGTCGTCACCGCCGGAATAGATGAGCCGGCCGTCATGAGCCTCGACGATTCGGCGCACGCAGAAGTTGCCGAAGTTGGCGAGCATCTCGGAGAACTGAAGGTGAAACGAAGGGCTGAGGGGGCGATTTCGCTTTAGGAGATCGCCCAGTCCGTGATTCTCGAAATAGACTTTGGCGCCCTTTGGCGCCCCGGCCTCGGTGTAATCCGCGAGTTGGTCGCCCAGTTTCGGCATGTTGGGATGCTGACCGGAAATCCACTTGCCCATCTCGTCGCCGTCAAGCGCGAGGACGGCGAAGTATTTCAACTTGCGAACTGCTGGATCTTGCTCGTTTGGATCATCATCGGGCAGAATCACGACGTCCCGCTCTTCCTCGGTTTTGTCAAACGGCCTTCCGGCCGCGATGCTGCGGGTGTCGGGACAGGAGAAGTCGCCTGATTTGAACAGCGTGTGCTTCTTCTGCATCCATGCACTTGGCCAGAGCCGCTTGATAAGCGTTGAAGCGCCGAGGAGTTCGCCGGGTTTGAAAAGGTTGGGTATCTCAGCCTCGTTGTTCAGCTTGTTCACGCGCTCCTCGTTCCAATCGGGACCACGCAGGTCGAGCAAGGCCTCTTCACGACCATTGAGGGAGTCCTTGTTGCTTTCCCGTCCGACTTCCCATGCGCCGCACGCCCACGCCTTCCAAGCACGCGTCTGCCGGATGGCGTCGAGTTGCCAACTCACCTGCTGGTAGAGCGCGGACCAGGCACTGCCGGGATTGTCGGGCCGTGTGTCAGGCTGGAGCTTGGAACGGTCCTTCCACCCTGAAATGTCGTGGCCTTGAGTGTTGCGGCTGCCAACAGGATGGCGCGCGCACTCGAAGTTGCGGACATCCCGGTGATCAGCGGGCATTCGGCTGGCCATCTCAAGGATCGTGTGAAGGCTGGCACGAGGTCCCTGATCTTCGGTGTGCTTCCACGCATCGGGCAAGGTTGCCGTCGCATCGAAAGCCTCAATCGGTGTCCGCGGCCACTGGAGCGCCTGCCAAGATACGTCGAGGAATCGTTCGTTCTGAGCGTCGAACCGCCGGCGGTTTTCGTCGGTCCAGACGCTTGCAGAAGAGAGGTTATCCTTGGCCCAATCCCAGACTGCTCCGGCAATCTCCTCATGGGCTTTGCGAATGACGCTTTCAACTTGCCGGGCGATCTCCGTCGCCCGGTCACCCGGGACGACCGCCAGAAATCGGTTGGGCAGGCTGGGTGTAAGAAGTCGACGCCGACCGTAGGGCGAGTCGTAGCCGAGGGCGTCCCAGAGCGTCTGGTCGCTCTGGGTGGACTCCAGTTGGACGCGTGCCTTGGTCCAGATTTCGTCCTTCAAAAGCAGGTCGAAGATGGGCTGGCCGCACAAGTTCGGAAAAATGACATTGTCCGGGCCAAAGTTCAGCGCGATGTGGCGGAGTCCGCAGCCGATGAGGTAGCTGATCAGGTAGCTCCCGCTCCAAAGGTCAAGCGTCCGCCGGGCCTGGGCGATGTATTCCTGCACAGGGCCGATCTGGAACAGAAGAAAGGCTGGACGGCATTCGGCCTCGCTGCCGCTTCCAGTGACGCACGCCTGAAGGGCGGAAACAGCAGAATTGTGAATCCAGATGGTGTGGTCTGGCATGCGGGTATCTGCCGGTAGAAAGGCGAGCCGAGAATCGTGGTGATCGGAGGCCCACCACCGCCACAAGCGCCAGAGGGCGATGAATTGGGCGCGATCGTCCCCTTGAGTCAGGACGGGGCGACTCTTCGACGCGATATGGTGTGCGATGTCAGCCGTGGAGTAAGGGTTGATCTCAAACTTCGATGCGCCAAGTGGATGTCTGAAATGGTTGTCCCTCCCGTCGAATGCCGATTCCAAAAACCGCCAGTGCGGCCACGGCAAACGGTCGGCAGCAGCGGCAGTGTGATCGCATTCGCGGGCGAACACGGAATCCTCCAAGGCCAGTCCCTTTTCATAAGCTTCAGCGCGCGCCTTGTGCCACGCCAGATCGAGAACCTTCTCAGGCGGGTCGTGGAGGTAAGCATTCAGTTTTGCTTTCCAGTCGGTCATGGCTTGGTCTCCCGGTTAATGGCGGCGGCTCTCAAATGACTCCCACTCTCATGCCGTCTGGAATTCCGGAACGCTTGGTCGGAGCGCTCTCCGTGGGTGGCGATGTCCAGGCATTTGCTGGGCGGGTCGTGCAGGTAGGCGGCGAGTTTTGATTTCCACATGGCTGACAACAATGCCTGTTTGTTATGGAGATGGGTTGAAAGTGGACGTCTCCGGACGTCGTTCCCTTGCAGGGACCGGATATGGAATCCCCATCCCCACCCAACCTCACTCTCTGATTTTCAAATATCCAAAACATAATCCTGCATCAAGTCCAAATGAGGTATTCAGAAAAAAACATTCTGCCACAGGCGGCGCAAATTTTTTTCTGTAAATTCGTTGAGCCTCAAACTGAGGGCTG
>CAYQCZ010000341.1:0-4412 GCA_964415955.1 uncultured Verrucomicrobiota bacterium
CTGGTCCGGGCAGCGGATGATGTTGGACTCCACATCGCGGAGCGAAACCTTCTCCGGGTCGATTTCACCGGTGATCTTGTGCACCTGCTTCACGTATGCCAGCACCTCGACTCCAAAGAGTTCGCGCAGCAGCTTCTTGGCGATGGCACCGGCGGCGACACGCCCGATGGTTTCACGCGCGCTGGTCCTTCCTCCGCCCGGCCAGGCGCGGATGCCGTATTTGGCCTGGTAGGTGTAATCTGCGTGGGATGGCCGGAACTTGGTGGCCATCTCCGTGTAAGCCTCGGAGCGCTGGTCCTCGTTCCTCACCCACATCGAAATGGGCGTGCCCAATGTCCTGCCTTCAAACACCCCCGACAAGATTTGAACGGTGTCGGCTTCCTTGCGCGGGGTCACGATGCGTGACTGCCCCGGGCGGCGCCTGTCCAGCTCGGGTTGAATGTCCGCCGCGCTCAGCGCCAGCCGGGGCGGGCAACCGTCCACCACCACCCCCACGCCTTCGCCGTGCGATTCCCCCCATGTCGTGATGCGGAACAAGTGGCCGAATGTGTTGCCCATGGGATGAAGATTGAGACAAACAGATGAGCGGGTCAAACGTGTTGAACGGCCGGCCGGTCCGGCGGAGATCAACGCAAAAGAAAAACGGCGTCCACCGAAGGACGCCGTCATTCAAAAAATGAACTGTGAGGCGATCAGGCCGCGCTGGATTTTGATTCATCCCTGCGGGTGCGCGGGCGGCGTTCCCTGCGGGCCTCGGCCTGCGTTTGTGGTTCCGATTCCGCAGGGGCGGCTGCTTCGTTTGCAGGTGGCAGTGGATTGGAGCTTTCCACACGGATCTTGAGCGAACTCCTCACCTCGGGATGCAGGTGCATGGCGATTTCGTATTCGCCCAGACTGCGGATCGCCTTTTCCAGGTGAACCTTCTTCTTGTCCAGCGACACGTCGAACTGCTGCTTCAGTTCGTCGGCGATGGTGCCCGCGGTCACAGACCCGAACATTTTGCCGTCATCGCCGGTCTTGACCTTGATCACGAGCAGGAGCTTCGAAAGGCTGCCGGCCAGTTCGCTCATGCTGTTCAATTCGTGGGCTTCACGCTCGGCGCGGCGCTGCTGCAGGGCCTCCAGCCGGCGTTTGTTCGCGGCGGTGACGGGAATGGCAAAGCCTTGCGGCAGGAGATAGTTGCGCGCATGCCCGGCCGCCACGCGGACCTGGTCGGATTCGGAACCGAGCCCGACGATGTGCTTGGTCAGGATAACATCAATTTTGGCCATAAATAATCAGTGGTGAAATCGGTGGTGATAAACAGGGATTGCTCAGAAAGGGACGTCATCATCCGGAGGGGGACCATCCGAATCAGGTTCGGCTGCGGGGGACACGTTGCCGCGGGAAACAGGCCGGGACGACGGTGCCGCCGGCGCCCCGCCGTCACCCGCGCGAGGACTTCCAAGGAACTGGACCGTCTCGGCCACCACGCCCAGCTTGCTGCGTTTCTGGCCGGTCTGCTTGTCATCCCATTGGTCCAGCCTCAGGCGGCCTTCGATCAGAATCGGGCTTCCCTTGCGCATGTATTGGCCGACGTTTTCAGCCGTGCGGCCGAAGACGTCCACATCGACGAACGTGACCTCCTCCTTGCGTTCGCCGGATTCCGAGGTCCAGTTGCGGTTGACCGCCAGCCCGATCTTGGCGATGGCCGTGCCCTTGGGTGTGTAGCGCAACTCGGGATCGCGGGTGAGATTCCCTACGAGGATGACTTTGTTGAAGCTGGCCATGGTTGCGCTGGCTTGGGTGTGTTCGCTGGAAAAGTTACTTGGCCTTGGCGGCCGCGGGCTGCCGCAGTGCGGACACGCTCAGGCGGAAGACCTCCTCGTTGAGCTTGAAATGGGTCTTGAGCTTTTCCACGGCCTCCGTGGTGGCGTCAAAAATGATGTTCACGTAGAAACCCGAGGTGTGCCGCTTGTTGGCCACACGCGAGAAGGGACGCCGGTCCATCTTCTGCACGGTTTCGATGCGGCCGCCGAGCAGGTTGATCTCGCTCTTGATCTTTTCAATGGCCTGGTTCACGCCCTCTTCGAGCTCGGCCGTGTTCAATATGAACAGTCCTTCGTATCTTTTCACAGTTTGTATCTTTCAGTTTTCCGGGACGCTCACCGTCCCGTTAAAGTCATTCATTGCCTTCGCCACACCATCGCCCAGCCAGCATTCCAGCTGTTGACCGGCCCGGTCCAGCACTCGTTCCAGCAGCACCTGGTCCGCCCCGGCAAATCTGCCGAGAACGAAGCCGGCAATCTGCCGCGGACCGGAGGTGCGCGGCCCGGGCGCCACGCCGATCCGCAGCCTGGGGAACTCGTGGGTTCCCAGATGCTGCACGATCGATTCCAGCCCATGATGCCCGCCGGTGCCGCCGCTGCCACGCAGTCGGATGCTGCCCAACGGCAGGTCCGCGTCGTCCAGCGCCACGAACACATGGCCCGGAGCCACTTTGTAAAACGCCGCCAGCGGCCCCACCGCCTCGCCGCTCGCGTTCATGAACGTCTGCGGCTGGCACAGGATGATGCGCCGTCCGCACCGCTCCGTCTGCGCCACACGGGCCTTGAAACGGCGCTCCTCGCGCAGTTCCGCCTTCCATGCACCGGCAATCTTCTCAAGGAGCATGAATCCCACGTTGTGACGTGTGGCCGCATATTCCGGCCCGGGATTCCCCAGACCAACGATGAGACATGCATTCTCCATGGCCTGGCAGTGCGGCTCATCCTATCCGGCCGCTGGATTCTCTCAAAACTACTTCTTCTTCTCGGCCTTTTTGTCGGCGCCGGCAGCCGGTGCCGCTGCAGCATCCGGTTTCTTTTCCTTGATGACCTCAGGCTCCGCAGCCGCAGCTCCGGCAGGCGTTTCAGACGCTGCCTCCTCGGTCTTGGGCGCGGCGCAGGCCAGAACGACACGGCTTGGATTGCCAAGCACTTCCACACCTTCCGGGGCGATGATCTCCCCGATGTGAACCGCCTTGCCCACCTCCAGATTGGTGACATCCACGATCAACACTTCCGGCAGATCCTTCGGCAGGGCGCGAACTTTGACCTTGAAAAGCACGTGCTCGAGCACGCCGCCGCCGACCTTCACGCCGACGGGTTCGCCGGTGGATTCCACCGGGATGGTGATGGTGACCTTCTCGTCCGGCGCGACTTCGTGGAAGTCAATGTGGAGGATGGTCCGTGACAGGGGATGGTGCTGGACTTCCTGGAGCAGTGCCAGGCGCTGGGCGCGCTGGTCTCCCTGGACGGTCAGGTCCAGAAGCACGTTCTCCGAGGCGGAATGGTGGAGGATGTTCTCCAGTTCCTTGGTGTTGACCTCGAGTGCCTGGGGCTGGGTCTGGCGGCCGTAGATGACGGCCGGTGTTTTGCCCTCGGAACGAAGGCGCTTGGCTGGTCCACGGCGCGTGCCTGTGCGCACGGCCGCATTTAATGCTACAGATTTCATGCGTTCAAATCGCTACTTCGGGCGGCCAGTTGAAAACGCTCAACTGGTCCGTCCGCCCTTAAATTCGAACAGCGAGGTGACTGAGGAATTGCTGTGAATCCGCTCGATCGCTTCGCCCAACAAACTCGCCACCGACAGGGTGGTTATGTTCACCCCGTCAATCGGAGAGCGCTGGACAGTATCAGTGGTGATCAATTCGTCAATACATGATTTACGAAGCCGCTCCACCCCCAGATCATTGAGCAGGGCATGCGACACGCAGGCCAGGATTTTCTTCGCGCCCTTCTTCTTCAACAGATCGGCCGCATTGGTCAGCGTGCCGGCGGTTTCCGTCAGGTCATCGCACAACAGCACGGTCTTGCCCCGGATTTCTCCGATGACGGTCATGGACTCCACCTCGGTCGCGCTCTTGCGGCGTTTGGCCACGATGGCCAGGCCGGCGCCCAGCACCTGCGAATACGCATGGGCCATCTTGATGCCCCCCACGTCCGGGCTGACCACCACCAGATTCTTCAGGTTCTTGTGCCGCAGGTATTCATACATCACGGGCGCGGCGTAGAGATGATCCACCGGGATGTCGAAGAACCCCTGGATCTGACCTGCGTGCAGATCCATCGTCAGCACGCGGTTGGCCCCGGCCGCCACCAGCAGGTTGGCCACCAGCTTGGCGGTGATGGGCACGCGCGGCTGGTCCTTGCGGTCCTGGCGCGCGTAGCCATAGAAGGGCATCACCGCCGTGATGCGCGCCGCGCTGGCCCGCCGCAACGCATCCATCATGATGAACATCTCCATCAGGTTGTGGTTCGTGGGCGGACAGGTGGACTGCACCAGGAAAACATCCTCGCCCCGCACGTTTTCATCGATCTTGGCAAAGGTCTCGCCGTCCGGAAACGAACTGACCGTGCATTTGCCAAGCTCGATGCCGATGGAGTCGCAGA
>CAYQCZ010000341.1:4422-5252 GCA_964415955.1 uncultured Verrucomicrobiota bacterium
GGGGCGGTTGGAGGTGCCGCTGAAAATTTTCACGCCGTGTTTATTTGGAATTCGCTGGATTGGATCCCGCCGCAAGGGGGTGTCAAAAGCGGTGCGACTGTAACAACCGACCCCGCCCGTGCAAGCGGTAATCATGTGGGATGCCGCTTCGCCTTCCTCGGTTCGGCGCGGAATCACCTCGAAGGAAGGAGAAGAAACAAGGCCGGCCTGCCACTGGTGCTCCGTATGAACCCGTTCAGGAGCTTGGCCCCGCAGGCACCGACCCTGTCACTGGTGGCGTGCGTCATCCCTGAAGGACGCGTCATGACCCCGATTACGAGATTGATCACTTGCGTTTGGATCCTGTGGCCCGACTCCGGTTCCACAGCTTGATGGGCTGATCTGGCCGCGTGGGTTTTTTTACCGAACCCATGACCGGCTTTTTGTGTTGCTCACGTCGCTGACCTTCCAAAACGCGGCCATGCGAAATCCCCAATAAAAACAGGCTTCAGGGCTCATCCTTGTTTCTTACGAGGCTGCGTCATTGTCATGCTGACTTGGTATGTCGCCTTCTAAAGAATATGTGTCCGAGCATACCAAGAATGCCTCCAATCGGCATCCAAATGGGTAGTATGTCTTGAAGAAGACTTTCGGTGTTCCAAGTGCCATCGCTGATCAATTGGAATGTTTCTTGCACACTTGTGTCATGAGGTCGAAACGTCAGTCCAAAAGCGTAGCCAAACACGATAAACGCAACAGTCATAGCCATAGCGCCAATCACCCCATACAAGAATGTCCTAGTGTGGTGAGTGATTAGTTCGCTTACAAACGGAGGCGACGCGATCTAGGAT
>CAYQCZ010000342.1:0-5247 GCA_964415955.1 uncultured Verrucomicrobiota bacterium
CAAAAAAAATGTCGAAGCCCACTGCCGTGGCTCCCAGCGCCTTCAATTCCTCAACCAGCCGCGCATGAAACTGCCTCGGCCACGGGGGCATGATGCCGAATTCCCTGTTGATGTCGGCCACGGCGTCGTCATCAAGGAAAACCGCAGCCAGATTCGTGGCGGCCGACGGGTCCATTTCTGCGGCCATCCGGACGCGGGAATCATAGGTGATCCACTCCATTTTGCGGATCACCTCCAGCCCGCCCTGCGTGCGTTCGATCACCTGCACCATCACCACCAGACCAGTCACCACCGTGGCAATCAGATATGGAATCAGCTTGGCGGAATTCAACTTCACCGCCGGGACACTACCCAGTCCACGGGACAAAACTCAAGGAAACCCCTGCCGGCAGATCAGTTTCCCCTCCTGACATCGCCCATGACGGCCAGCTGGTAACGGGCCCGTTCCGCCCCCGGATGCGATGGAAATGAATCGACAATGCGCTGGTAGCACCGCTGCGTGCCCGCTTTGTCGCCATGGCGGCGGTGCAAGTCCGCCAGCATTTCCAGCCAGCGGATCTTTTCCCGGTCGGATTGATGCGGCATGCGCACGAGCATCTCGATCTGGTCGGCGGCCCACTCGATCTGCCCTAATTCATCGGCATAGATCAGGGCCAGTTGTTCGCGCGCCTCCGTGTCCTGCGGAAACTGGTTCAACCGCCCGGTCAGCGCATCGGCCCGCTGCACGGGGCTTGCCTCCTTTGCCACGCCCAGCGTGGTTTTCCTGCCGCCCTGCTGGATGTAGTCCTCCACATGTTCCACAGTGTGAATGCGGGGCTGCGAACGGCGGTCGATTTCCTCCCTTGTCGGCAGATGGATGATGCGCTGGGTGGCCTTCGCAGAAAGGGCATCATCGGGAAATGCGTCCACAATGCGCTGCAACGCCGCGCGGGCCGCCCCGGGATCGGAACGATGTTTGATCTGCCAGTCCGCCATGGCATTGAGCGCGCCTGCGATCTGCTGCGGCGTGTGTTTGCCGCCGATGATCTCCTCCAGCACCTCCATGCCCGCATCGAAGTCCTTTTTGTAATCCACCAGCAGTTCCGCCAGCAGCATCTGCGCATCGAAATCACCTGGGAACTCCTCCAGTTGTTCACGCACATCTTCGATCGCCTCGTCGTATCGCCCCTGCATGCGTTTGGCATGAACCGATGACAGTTTCGCGCGGGCTTCCACCCGCTGGCCACCCCCGTCGAATATGCCCGTCAATGGCGAAAGCATTGTTCCAAAAAGCGTGGGCGTCCAAAGCAGCGACAACATGACGCCGTAGCCCACGATCAGAAAGGGGGCGAATGGCCCGAGCATGGGCACGGAAATCAGGATCTGGAAAATGATGAGCGAGGTGAAGATGAGCTTGTCGGCCATCGGTGCCGGTTCCGAGGTGTCACGTTGCGCCCAACGCCAGCCAAAGGCCACGCAGGTGGCCAGAAACAGCACCAGCATGCCGATGGCTTTCATGCGCGGCAGCGAGGGTGATGGGTGATCACCGGCATGGCATCAGATGGATGTTGCCCGCCTGGAGATAGCCGACCGCCATGTATCCGTTCGCCAGGAACGCCATCACACGGTCCGCTCCGGTGCGATCGCCGCCATCGAGGATTTCCAGACGGTATTTCATGCCGGCCCGGCCGTTGAACACGCCTTCACCGCTGATCTGGCGGACGCCTCCATTGGCACCGACAACAAACGTGTCCGCGCCCTGGGCTGAAAACCGCATGCTGGCACGGGCGTCTTCCAGCACCAGATGCCCCGAGATGGTTCCATCTGCTTTCAAACCCAGCGCCACCGCCAGATTCAACCGTCCGCCTGTGAGACCGGAAGTGATCCAGCCACTGCCCGTCAGAAAATCCGTGGTGCACGGCTGTCCGCCGGAACAATCCAGTCCGGCCTCTGCCCGCCCGATGCTCACCGTGTCGCCGTTGTTCAAGACGACCCGCAACGCGACCACAACAGTAGTTCCCTTCCCACCGGTGACACCGCCGCTTTGTTCGTTCAACGACAGATAACCGTCCTTCCACCAGATGCGCTGATTGGGACGGCTGGGGAACGCCACGGGTTTGCCGTCCACGACCAGATTCACCACTTCGGCCCGCATGGCAACAGCCGGGCCGTTGCGCGCACAATTCACACCCGCCCTGCCTGCCACGTAGGACGCCGAGATGCGATGTTCACCCACGTCCAGTTCAAGATCATGCACCGAAGATTCCGCATGCGTCTGGCCCATCTGCCCGGCGACTGCCGCGTGAAACATCTGGCCCGTCACCAGGCCCGGGGTGCCAGCGCCTGCGGAATGAGCTTTCAACGCTGTTTCTCCCGGCACAAGCGCCGGGATGTCCCCGTAAATGGTCGCTTTTTGCTTCACGGTGGCTTCAAACGCGCGCGCCCTTCCGGAATGGGCCGGCGTGGACAGTGCGGCGGCGGGCGGTGCCGGCCTGACCTTGGCAGGCTGCGCGTGCGAACTGCCCGCCGACAGCAGAATGCTGATGGCAAGCGTGAGAATGAGCGAACAGCGGGTCATGACTGGCTGCAAACTAACGTATGCCCGTGCATTTCTCCAGCGCAGGATTGCGCCGCTGCCGCCATGCCAAAAGGCGGAGGGACTTTCCACTTGCAGGCATTGGCGGCTTTCCGGTGACAATCACGCCACTTATGAGTTCGCCTGTCAGCAGCCATGCGCCGTCTGGTTCTCCGGTTCCGCTCGGTGACATTGACCAGTATCACCGCCGCCATCGCATGACACCGTCGCGGTCATGGATGCAGAGCTTCTCGCGCGGTCTGGGGAATTTCCTGGAGAGCATCGTGGTGGCATCCTCCATGCACGGGGATGTGCCCATCTTTGACAACGCACTTTTCCCATGGGTGGATGACGTGGAGTCGGACTGGCGGAAGGTGCGGACTGAACTGGACCAGATCATGACCTTCCGCGATCAGATGCCGAGCTTTCAGGACATCATGAAAGAGGTCGGGGCCATCCAGAGTGATCATGACTGGAAAACCTTCTTCCTCAAGGCCGTGGGCATGGACACGCTGGAAAACGCCCGGCGCTGTCCTGAAACCATGAAGCTGCTGGAGAAAATTCCCGGATGCACCACGGCGTTCTTCTCGATCCTCTCACCCGGCAAACACATCCCGCAGCACCGCGGCCCTTACGTGGGCGTGTTGCGCCTGCACCTGGCCCTGATGGTGCCCGAGCCGAAGGAGCAATGCCGCATCCGCATCGCCAACCGCCTTCACGTGTGGGAGGAGGGAAAAGTGGTGATCTTCGACGACACCTACAATCACGAGGTGTGGAATGACACGCATGGTTACCGCGTGGTGCTGTTCGTGGATTTCGAGCGGCCCTTACGCGCACCGGTGCGCTGGCTGAACCACTGGTTCATGAACTGGGCCAGCGTGGCACCCTTTCTCCGCGAGGCCAAAACCCGGCAGAAGGCATGGGAGAAGAAGTTCTACGGAGGTGACAGGGACAGGTAACACACCACCGCCATGCGACGCAGGCGGGAGAGCGCGCGCAAGCCCTCACAGTGCCCGGCAGGCGGATGCGCATTCCGTTTCAGTCCCCGGCATTCCTTCCAGGCAAGAGCTGACTCGCACTCAATCGGGCCGTGCCTCAGCGCGCTGACTCAATCCGCGATGGTGCACCCGGCCCGTGTCCTGTTTTTTCAAACTCCAGACGATACGCCGTTTCACCAAAGCCGAAGCCACTCAAAAAAGCCCGCACCGGTGCGCGAATCCAGACGTCCTTGCGCGTGAAGGGATCACGATAGGCCAGCCCCACGGCACGCAACCCCATGCCGAGGTCGTGCCGGCTGCTGTAGAGTTCATCCCCGAAGATGGGACAGCCGGACTCGGCCAGATGCACGCGGATTTGGTGCTGCCTCCCGGTGTGTGGACGGGCTTCGATCAAATGCCTGCCTCCAGCACTTGCCAGCACCCGGAAGTGCGTCTCGGCAGTCTTGCCCTTGGGGTTGACCACGATGCGGCCGATTTGATCAGGATCACGCTCCAGACTCAGGCGGCAGTCCCATTCCTGTTGTGGAGGCTTCCTGTCCGTGACCGCCAGGTAAACCTTCTCCATGCGCCGCGATTCGAACAGCTCACCCATGGAATTGACCGCGCCCACGCTTTTGCCAAACAGCAGGATGCCGGAGGTTTCGGCGTCGAGCCGGTGGATGTAACGGAGAAACTTGAGGTTCCGCGAACGCGCCCAAAAATGGCCAAACTCAATCGAGGATAAAATCGCGGCCTGGAGATTGCGGTTCGTCTTCTGCCAGGAGACCGGCACAAGCATCCAGCCGGGCGGCTTGTCGATCGCCATCACCGAACGGTCCTCGTAAAGGATCGGGATCGGCTCCTCGTCGGGAAACTGGATGAAGTTCGGTTTGGCCACGCGCCACAAACGTTGAACGGTCCGATGGAACGGTCAAGCCCCGTCGCCCGCGACGCTGGGAAAGGCTGGGGAAATCGTGCCCCCCTGTGATCACGCTCAAGGTGATGAACTGCCGCCCCACCCTGCCATGCCTGCGCCGTGGACATGCATTCACTCGAAAGTTTGACCACGGGTTTGCAAGCGGGCGTTTGACCGGTCGCGCACGTGGACGTCGCCCTGGTTCCATTCCTGTTCATGACGACGGTGTTCGACCTCCACATCACAGGGCCTGGCCCTGGAATTTTCACGCTGAGCATCCTGTCTCTGATGTTCCCCCTCCGTTTGTTCATCCCCGACATGCAGCTTTCCCTCAAAGCACTTGAGGGAGCACCTGGAACAGGAGTGCGGGATTAGAACAAGGCCACGTCAGGCCCCGCAACGCACCGACCAGGAAACCGTCACCGCGCTTTACGCCTGCGCAATCAGCTGCCGCAACACATACGGCAGAATGCCGCCGTGCTGGTAGTAGTCGATCTCGATCGGGGTATCGATGCGGCAGCTCACGGGGACGTTTTCCACGGAGCCGTCTTTGCGCGTGATCTTGAGTGTGAGGTCTTGCTGTGGCTTCACGTCCGGGCTGAGGCCCACGACGTCGTAGGTTTCAGTGCCGTCCAGCTTCAAGGTCTGCGCCGTCGTGCCTTCCTTGAATTGCAGGGGCAGCACGCCCATGCCGACGAGATTGGAGCGGTGAATCCGCTCGAAGCTTTGCGCGACGACGACTTTCACGCCGAGAAGATTGGTCCCCTTGGCGGCCCAGTCGCGGGACGAGCCCGTGCCGT
>CAYQCZ010000343.1:0-2304 GCA_964415955.1 uncultured Verrucomicrobiota bacterium
AGAAGGCTTTGAAGGCCGCGAAGCAGCGGGAGGCCGCACAGTCTGCGAAGTCATTGGTCGCCAGTGCAGAAACCATCAACGGCGTTCCGGTGATCGTGAAGAACCTTGGCGAAGCTGATGGCGACACCCTCCAAACCGTGGCGGATGCGTTGAAAGGAGACTTCAAAGGCGTCGTCGTTCTGGGCGGGGTCAGCAATGGTGCTGTTGCCTTGGTGGCCAGCGTTTCGGCTGAACTCACCAAGCAGTTCCAGGCCGGCAAGATCATCCAGACCATCGCCCCCATCGTCGGAGGCAAAGGCGGCGGGCGTCCAGACAATGCGCGCGGCGGCGGCAAGGACGCATCGAAGCTGGATGAAGCCCTGGCCAAGGCCAGGAGTTTGCTGGGATGAGCGAGGCGTCATCTTTATACAGCCGCCTTGGTGGCCATGACGGTGTTCGAAAGTTGATCGAGCCATTCTACATCGATGCCCGGCAGCACGCCGTGCTTGGGCCGATTTTCAACGCTCAGATCCAAGATTGGCCTGCACATCTGGACAAGATCACTGAGTTCTGGGCGCTTCAAACAGGAGGGCCATCCCGGTATCGCGGGGGATTCGCTGCGGCGCATCTGCGACTTGGCTTGAAGCCAGAGCATTTCCAGCATTGGCTGGGGCTGTGGGAGTTCAATGCCCACCGACACCTTTCTCAAAAGGAAGCCCACGAAATCACAGCCATTGCACATGAACTCGGCAGACGATTGTTTGCAGTGACTCAGCGACAGCCGGGTTGATCCAACACGGGAAATCACCTTTCGCTTTCCGCGGAGGCGGCTTTGCCTGGGAGCTTGTCTGAAAAGGCAAGACGCACTGTGCGGCAAAGAGCGTCGAAGCTCGATGAAGCCCTGGCCATTTCCTGGGATGAGCTGTGTCTAACTTCTTTTCGGTCGCTGTCGCTTTTTGCCCCACTTCGATTGCGTGGCCATTTTCCTCGCCAGTCGCTTCGCCAGCCGTGCGGTTCGCTCCAAGACCGGCAGCACAGCGATATCCTTGTCACGATTTGCTGCGCGCTTGCTGGCAATGACACGTTCGATTGGCAGAATGCGGATTGGAACACCCTCAAGTTTTCCTTGGAGGCAACCTTTCCACTCCGTGCTGAACGCCTTGAGTCCATCGGGCTCAAACACTGCATTCACCTGTGTGCCGTCGCGCAGTTCGTAAAGTGTTCTTGCGCGGATGGTTCCTCCCTGCCGGTGAACAATTGTGAGGAGTTTCACGTATTGGCGCTCGGGGAGTTGCACCCAGAAGTCGTAATCTACCGTCATCAACGGAGCGCCCTGACGGATGGCTGCCATGGCTCCGATCAGGATGTGCTTTATGCCTTCTTCGCGGAGCGCTTCAAGGAAAGCACGGAGTGCGCTGTCTGTAGGCTGAGACGGCATCGTTCATCGGGGGACATGGCAAAGTAAATCGCATGCTGCCATAGCTCGTTGTCATCAATTCCACGAGCGCCCTTGAGCTTGCGGAAAATGCGGGCGGCGCGGTCGTTGCGGCGATGAGATGTGTGCTGTTCTGGCACGCGCCGAACATGGCGTGTAATTCTTCCTGTGGCAAGGAATGGCTCGAATCAGACTTGCAGGAAGATGGTGTGGAATCACAATCACAACGCATCATCTGCTGGTCACCCTGGTCGTTGTCATGTGCTTTTGACGTTATGAATGAAAACTACGACATGCAGGATTTACTCAACCTGACGGCAAATGCACGTGCAGGCAGACTCGCGATCCAAAGTGGTAATCCCCCCGCAGTTTTCATTCGAGATGTTGAAGAGGTTGTAGATGGGCCTCCTGTTTCGTTGAACAATGCAACAGAAATGCTTCGACGGCTGGCCACGCCCGAGCAAATGCATGAGCTGGATTATTGTGGAGACATTCGTTTCGTCACCTTGGCAGAACCGTTGGGCAGGCTGCGGGTTACAGCACGCTTGGAGCATCATGTCTTGATGTTTGATTTGCAGCCCATGGATTGAACCGGCATTTGCCGTTGAATGTGTCATTTCTTTGCTTTCCGTGGGGGCGGCTTTGCCTTAGAAAACGCTCGTGTATCTGGAGTATTACGGGCTGAGAGAGCCGCCGTTCAACATCACGCCGAATCCACGGTTTCTCTTTTACAGTGCGAAGCACCGCGAGGCGTTCAACCACGTCCTCTACGGCATTCGCGAGCGCAAGGGCTTCGTCCAGCTCACCGGAGAGGTCGGCGCGGGCAAGACCACCATCTGCCGCGCTGTTCTCGAAAAGCTCGACCACAAATATGCCACCGCACTCATCCT
>CAYQCZ010000343.1:2314-5229 GCA_964415955.1 uncultured Verrucomicrobiota bacterium
GAACCCCATCCTGGACGCCGACGGCCTGATGAAGACCATTGCCACGGAATACGGCCTCAAGGTCAAGGGGCTGGACCGCATGGATACGCTGGCGGCGATCAATGAGTTTCTCCTCGGCCTGGTGAATGAGAACCGCGACGCCGTGCTGATCATTGATGAAGCGCAGGATTTGACGGACGACCTGCTTGAGCAGGTGCGACTTCTTTCCAATTTGGAAACAGACGACCGCAAGCTGCTGCAAATTGTGTTGATGGGGCAGCCCGAGTTGCGCGACCGGCTGAACGCGCACAATCTCCGCCAGTTGCGCCAGCGCATCACGGTGCGTTACCACCTCAAACCGCTGACCCTGGAGGAGGTGGGGCGTTACGTGCAGCACCGTCTCCAGATTTCCGGTGCCAACGGCGCGCCATGGTTCACGCGCGGCGCGATCTGGCGCATCCACCGTTACAGCAGCGGCGTGCCTCGTCTGGTGAATGCCCTCTCGGACAAGTGCCTGCTGGCTGGATTCGTGAAGCAGACCGAAAAAATCGATTTCTACACGGTGGGCCGGGCCATTCGTGAACTCGAGGGCGAGATCAACGCATGAGCCTCATCAATGATGCATTGAAACGGGCCAATCAGGCCCAGCGCCAGCAACCCGTGGCCGGGCCGCTCGGCGTGCCTTTGCAGTCCACGGAGCCGAGCCGCAAACCCATCCTTGGCCCGATCCTCTTCATGGCTGCCTTCGGACTCATCGCCGTGGGGGTGGGCGCGGGTTTGATCATGCTTGGAATGCGTGCTTTTCGCACGCCTCCGGAACCGGCCACAGAGCAGGTTGCCGCCGCACAACAAACTACTGCCAAGCCTGCGCTAACACCGCCCCCTGCGCCGCCAATGCCCACCACAGTGAATGTTTCCAAACCAACCGCAGCCAGTGGTGCCCGGGCACCTGTGTCGTCCCCTCCAGAACAGCCGAAGAGGCAACCAGTCAAGGCGATTCCGGCTCCTGCTAATCCACTGCCAGCCAGTCAGAAGGCCGCTGTCAAATCGCCTGATCCCACGCCTATTCAGGAGCCAGACCCTGTTCCTGTTGTTCCCCGGATTGCCGTCTCCAATGCGGCACCTGCACCTCCTGCAAATGTCGTTGCCCAAACCAAAGCTGCACCTCCGCCCGTGGTTCCACCTTCGCCGCCTGCACCCGAGTGGCCTGATGTGACGTTGACCGGCATTTTCTACAGTCCAAGCCGACCATCCGCGATTGTGAATGGCAGGAAGGTCAATGTGGGCAGTTCCGTGACCGGCCTGAAGGTGGTTGCCATCGAGCGCGACAGCGTGACGCTGGAGCTTGAGGGCGAGAAGAAGGTCGTTTACTTCCAGTGAGCGCCCCGACCTCGTCTCTGCCGCCGTGCGTATTGCACGAGGACGAACACCTGCTGGTGGTGAACAAGCCGCCCGGTTGGAACACACACTCGCCGTCGCCCTACGCAGGGGAAGGCATTTACGAATGGCTCAAACATCGTGAACCGCGCTGGGCCAGTCTTGCGATCATCCACCGTCTCGACAAGGACACCAGCGGCGTGATGGTCTTCGGCAAGACGCCTCTGGCCAACAAATCGCTGACGGAACAGTTCGCGCAACGCACGGTGCGCAAACAGTATCTCCTGCTTACGGAGCGGCCCCTGCCTGCGCTACCGCTGACGGTAACGTCCGGAATCATCCGCAGGGGAAGCCACTACGTTTCCGAATCAACTGTGGGTGCCGGGGAACACGCGGAAACGCGTTTCGTGCCATGTCAATCCGTGCCGGAACACCCCCCTGGCAATCTCACGGTCTGGATCGCAGTGGACAGCGAATACGCCATACAAAGCCCTTGGGAGAAATTCAACGCTTGCGTGGCTCAGCCGCTCACAGGTCGCACCCATCAGATTCGCGTCCATGCGGCTGAACAAGGTTTTCCCATCCTCGGTGACACGCTCTACGGCGGGACTCCGTTTGCCCGGCTCTGCCTGCACGCCGAGCAGTTGACCATCGCCCATCCGTCCAGTGGCCGGGAGTGCGCTTTCACATCACCTGCGGAATTCTTCACCCCACCCGCCTCGGTGCTCAGGAAGGCCTTGGACAAATCGCAGTCAACCAATGCGCTCCGGCTGATCCACGGTGCTGCCGATGGCTGGCCGGGATGGCAGGTCGAGCGCTATGGCAGTCTTCTGCTTTCACTGGCCGAGGCTGCGCCTGATCAAACTCAACTTGAGTTGTTGTGCGAACTGATGCGGCTCCACGAAGGCACGAGCGTATTCCACAAGGTCCGCCGAAAGGACGTGCGGGTGACGGACAAGAGAGAAGCTGCACCGGAGTTGTTGATCGCAGACGGATTGGCTGGCCCATCCAAGTCTGAAATGGTGAATATGGCTGCGGTCGTTCAAGAAAATGGACTGAATTTTGATATCCGCTTCGCCGAAGGTTATTCCGTCGGGCTGTTTCTGGATCAGCGCGACAATCGGCGAAGACTTCTGGTGAATCATGTGGGAGCGGGCTTTGGGCCGGTGTTTCAAGCTGGACAGGACATCTGCCCTGCGGTGCTGAACACCTTCGCCTACACGTGCGCGTTTTCTGTGTGTGCAGCCAGGGCGGGAGCGATTACGACGAGTCTTGATTTGTCCAGAAAGTATCTGGATTGGGGGCGTCGAAACTTCGAACTCAACGGGCTTGATCCCTCCGCGCACGATTTCATCTATGGCGATTGCTTTGACTGGTTGAAACGGCTCGCCAAGAAGGGCAGGGCGTTTGATCTCGTGATGCTCGATCCGCCGACCTTTTCTCAATCCAAACAGAGCGGCGTGTGGCGTGCGGAGAAGGATTACGGCAAACTGGTTTCGGTTGCGCTGCCCCTGGTGAAACCGGGCGGGGTGCTGTTCGCCTCGTGCAATGCCGTCACA
>CAYQCZ010000344.1:0-5228 GCA_964415955.1 uncultured Verrucomicrobiota bacterium
GACGTTGCAGGAATCGCTTCAGCGGACGTGCGCCATACACGGGGTCGTAGCCTTCTCGTGCCACGTATTCCTTCGCAGCATCGGTGAGTTCGAGTTCGATGTGCCGTGCTGCTAGTCGCTGACGGAGCAGGACCAGTTGCAGGTCCACGATCTGTTTGATCTCGGCGAGTGTGAGCGCCTTGAACAGCACGGTGTCATCCACACGGTTGAGGAATTCAGGCCGGAAATGCAGGCGCAGCTCCCCCATCACCCTGCCGCGCGCGGTTTCTGAAATCTGATCGTGCTCATCAAGGCCCTCCAGCAGGTGGGCGCTGCCGATGTTGGAGGTCATGATGATGATGGTATTCTTGAAATCCACAGTGCGGCCCTGGCTGTCGGTCAGCCGACCGTCGTCGAGGATTTGGAGCAGCACATTGAACACGTCGTGGTGCGCCTTTTCGATCTCATCAAACAGAATCACCGTGTAGGGACGCCTCCGCACGGCCTCCGTAAGCTGCCCGCCCTCCTCGTAGCCCACATAGCCTGGAGGCGCACCGATGAGTCGCGCGACGGCGTGTTTCTCCATGTATTCGCTCATGTCGATGCGGACGATGTTGTCCTCAGAATCGAACAACACCTCGGCAAGGGCACGTGCGAGTTCCGTTTTGCCCACGCCGGTCGGACCGAGAAAAATAAACGAGCCGACCGGCCGCCTGGGATCCTTCAACCCGCTGCGCGCGCGGATGACGGCATCGGCCACGGCCTGCACGGCCTCATCCTGTCCAATGACGCGTTTGTGAAGAATCTCGTCCAGTCTCAGCAGTTTTTCCTTCTCCCCTTCCAGCAGGCGCGACACGGGAATGCCCGTCCAGCGCGCCACCACTTCAGCCACCTCCTCATCGGTGACCTCCTCCTGGAGCAGTCGAACTCCATCCGGCGAATCCGCCTTTTCCTCCAGTTCCTTCAACTGCTTTTCAAGGCCGGGGAGCTTGCCGTATTTCAATTCAGCCACGCGGTTCAAGTCGTGCCTGCGCTGGGCGACCTCGATTTCATGCCGCGCGATCTCGATGCCTTCCCGCAGTGACTGGACATTTTCAATGGATTTCTTCTCCCCCTCCCACCGGGCCTTGAGGGCGTCGCGCCCCGCCTTGAGGTTGGCCAGCTCCTTTTCCAGCGCCGCTAGACGCTCCTTTGAGGACTGGTCCTTTTCCTTCTTCAACGCCTCGCGTTCGATCTCCAACTGCAGGGCGCGTCGTTCCAGCTTTTCCAGTTCCTCGGGCATGGACTCCATTTCGGTGCGCAGCTTTGCGGCAGCTTCATCCACCAGATCAATCGCCTTGTCCGGCAGGAAGCGGTCGGAAATGTAACGGTCGGAAAGTGTCGCCGCAGCCACGAGTGCGGCGTCCTGGATGCGCACCTTGTGGTGGAGTTCATAGCGTTCGCGCAGCCCGCGCAGAATGGAAATGGTGTCCTCGACGTTGGGCTCGTTCACCATGACCGGCTGGAAACGCCGTTCCAGCGCGGCGTCCTTCTCGATGTATTTGCGATATTCATCGAGCGTGGTCGCGCCGATGCAATGCAGTTCACCCCGCGCCAGCATGGGTTTGAGCATGTTTCCGGCATCCATCGAGCCCTCGGCCTTGCCCGCACCCACAACGGTGTGAATCTCATCAATGAAAAGTATGATCTGGCCCTCGGCCTTGGTGACTTCCTGCAGCACGGCCTTCAGCCGTTCCTCAAACTCGCCGCGGAACTTGGCTCCGGCGATCAAAGCACCCATGTCGAGTGCCACGATGCGTTTGTCCTTCAGGCTTTCCGGCACGTCTCCGGCGACGATGCGCCGGGCCAGCCCCTCGACGATGGCGGTTTTGCCCACGCCGGGTTCGCCGATCAGCACCGGATTGTTCTTGGTCCGCCTCGAAAGCACCTGGATCGCACGGCGGATTTCCGCATCGCGGCCAATGACGGGATCAAGCTTGTTCTGCTGGGCGAGCTTCGTCAGATCGCGTCCGTATTTCTCCAGGGCCTCGTAAGTGGCCTCCGGGTTGGCGCTGGTGACGCGCTGGTTGCCGCGCACCTCGGACATGGCCTTGAGAAAATCGTCCCGCTTCAGATCGAGTGCCTTGAAGATTTTGCCGACCGCCGAACTGGCAGGTTCATCGAACATCGCCAGCGCCAGATGCTCGACGCTGACATACTCGTCCTTCAACTTTTTCGCCGCATCCTGTGCCTTGACCAGAAGTTTGTTCAGCCGCTGTGTGACATACAGGCCGGGCGTTGAGGTGTCCGACCCGCTGACACGCGGCATGCGGTTCAGTTCCTCTTCGAACTTCGCCTTGAGCAAGTCCGGGGCGACGCGGCATTTCTCCACCAGGCGTGGCACCAGCCCGTCCTCCTGCTCAAGGAGCGCCAGCCCGATGTGCTCCACATCCACAGCCTGATGCTGGTGACGGGTGGCAATGTTCTGCGCCTCCTGCAGGGAGGCCTGGGCGCGTTCGGTAAATCGATTCAAGTCCATAGGTAAACCTTTCAAACCATATTCAGCATGATGGGTGCCGCAACGTTTTCGCCCGAACAAGTCGGTGGCCCTTGATGCATCCAAGACCTCTCAAGTGGTTCCATAGGAGAGGACTGCGCAACGGCTTGTCGAAACGAGAGCAGTAAACAGGACAACGGGCCATTCGATGGTGGGATTAAATAGGGTCATTATGACTCTTTCATGGCATGTGCCGTGTCAGTAAAAAGAGACATTATGTCTTATAAATTTTGGAGTAGTGATTTTCAATTATCTTTTTACCAACGTGTTACGATTTTCGATGTCGTGGCACTGATTATGTTATTATAGAGCTGAGCTTTGGCGATGTTGCCGAAGCAGGAATGTCAAAAGCGCAGGACAGAGCATGGCGGAATCTGGCCTGCGGAAAACAAAACCGCCGTGAAAGGAACAGTGATAGACATGAATGCAATAACTCGTTGGGATCCCTTCCGGGATCTGGAAGACCTGCACACGCGCCTGGCTTCTGCGCTGGGACGCGGTTGGGCGCAGCCCAGCAATGACAAGGACACCCCCCTGGCCAACTGGGCTCCGCTGGTGGACATCACGGAAGACGAGGCCGAATTCCTCATCAAGGCCGAACTGCCCGAGGTCCGCAAAGAGGATGTGCGCGTCACCGTGGACAATGGTGTCCTCAACATTTCAGGCCAGCGCAGGGTAGAAAGGGACGAGAAGACCGTGAAGTTCCATCGCATCGAACGTGCGTATGGTTCCTTCACCCGGAGCTTCACGCTTCCTGAGGGCACCGATGGCTCGAAGGTGAAGGCCGAATTCAAGGAAGGCGTGCTGAAAGTGCATCTGCCCAAGAGCGAAGAAGCCAAACCCCGAAGCATTGAGATCAAGGTCAGTTGATAAATCGAAACTCCAAAGCCGGGGTGGACGCATGAGCCGCCCCGGCTTTTTCGCATGATGGCAGGTGCCACTTGCTGTTTCCGTGTGGAGTTGTAATGTTTAGATACTCCATGAATGAGGATCGGAAAAAGTTGCTGGAGAATCATCTGCCTGAGCGGATTCCAAGCCCTCCGAGAGGTCCGTTCGAAGATACGGACGCTTTCAGGGTTATCATGTTGGTGCTACTGGTCGTTTCGTATTTGATCCTTTGGATTCACCCGCAATCATTCTGAAATATCTCCAGAGCACTCGCTCTTCTAATCGATCTCGGAGTTCATTCTGACGGTGGCGTTCAAAGCGCCATTCTTCATCCTCTCTTCATGTCCAGCCTGATACGGTTGGCTCATGCCGTATCTGCTGAATGGAAAGCACGACCTTCCGCCGTCAATTCATCTCCTTACCTTGAAAGCAAGAGCCGCGACCATCCTTGTGCTCGTCGGCATGAACATTTCCTTCGTGCGCGCGCAGGGCTCGCTCTCACCCGACAATCTGGCGTTGTTCGAGTCAAAAATCCGCCCGGTGCTGGTGGAGAAGTGCTACGGGTGCCACTCGGCCGAGGCGGGCAAATCGAAGGGCGGTCTGCAACTGGACACCCGCGATGGCATTCGTGCGGGCGGCGACACTGGCCCGGCGGTTGTGCCCGGCGATGCCGACAAGAGCCTGCTCATCAAAGCCATTCGCTGGGGCAACCCGGACACGGGCATGCCGCCCGAAAACAAGGGGGGAAAACTACCGGCTTCGGTCATCGCTGACTTTGAAACGTGGGTCCGCATGGGGGCCTCCGATCCACGCGAAGGCAAATCCACTGCCAAGAAATACGATGGCATGGCGAACAAGGACTGGTGGGCCTACCAGCCGATGACCCAACCCCAGGTGCCAACGACGAAGAACGATGCATGGTCGAAGACGGACATCGACCGTTTCATCCTGGCGAAGCTGGAGAAAAAAGGGCTGTCTCCCGTTGGACGCGCAGATGATGCCACTCTTGTTCGCCGCCTGTATCTCGATTTCACCGGGCTTCCACCTTCTGAAGACGCGACTCTCGATGGCCTTGTCGATCGCCTGCTGGACAGCCGTGAATTTGCGGAACATTGGGCGCGGCATTGGCTGGATGTGGCGCGTTACGCTGAGACATCTGGAGGGGATGTGAACGTGACATTCCCTGAAGCCTGGCGATACCGCGACTACGTGATCGAGTCCTTCCAGCAGGATAAACCCTTCAATCAATTCATTCGGGAACAGATCGCGGGGGATCAACTGCCTGCGACGGATGAACGCACGCGCGCGAAGCATCTCATCGCCACGGGCTTCCTTGCCATCGGCCCAAAGTCGCTCAATGGCACCGATCCCCGGCAGTTCGCCGTGGACCTGGCTGATGAGCAGATCGACGCTGTATCGCAGGCGTTTCTGGGCATGACCATTTCTTGCGCCCGTTGCCACGACCACAAATTCGACCCAATCACGCAACGCGATTACACGGCCATGGCCGGCATTTTCCTCAGCACGGACACCCGGTTCGGCACGGGAGGCGGTGTGCGTGCCCGCAATGCCTCCAGCTTGATTGACATGCCGCAGACCGCCGGGTTGGACACCGTGAACCGACGCATGGACCCGCAGGTGTGGGCGCGGAAAAACACTCAATACAAAAACCTGGTCACCCAGAGAGATTCGGCACTTGCATCCCGTGCGCCCGGTGCCAGGCCGTCCGGCGGGAGTGAAATGACCGGCTTTGATGTGGTCCGGCTCATCACGCAGGCCAAGACCGTGGAAATGGAGATCTCCGCCTTCAACCCCGATGGCAGTC
>CAYQCZ010000345.1:0-5207 GCA_964415955.1 uncultured Verrucomicrobiota bacterium
CCCACTCTCTTACTTCTTCCAACTTATTGCACGAACTAATCACTCACCACACTAGAGCCAATCGACATTTGGGTATTGTGCAAGGAGAAGGGGTATGGTGGGTGGAGCGAACGGCCAGAAGCTACGAACTGACCCTCGAACAATTCCAACGGATCCGCGTGTCATGGCTGCCCGGCAAGGCCTGGGATCGCGGACTCACCGCGCAGGACAATCTCCGCTTCATCAACGGTGTCCTGTGGGTGTTGAGCATTGGCCCAATGGCACGACATGTCGGAGCGTTATGGGAACTGGAAAAACTCCCACACCCGGATCCATCAGCCGAAAATGTAGCAACCGCACGAACGGGGTTTTCCACAGGACGTGAAAAAGCTTACGACTACCAGCAGAATAGTCATATTTTGGGGTGAACTCCCAATGGTGGGAGAACAATATTAGGGGATGCTTTCCAGTAATGAATGCCATTGCGAATGAGTTCCCAAAGCCTGCAACCTTGGTGCTGCCTGGTCCGACCCGGCGGATTCTCATCGTGGACGATGACCTGACTTTCCTCAGGTTCAACACCCTGGTGCTGATTCGCTCGGGCTACGTCGTGGACACCGCTGCCGACGGGGCTATCGCTTGGGAGACGCTCAAGTCCAACCAGTATGACCTCATGCTTACGGACAACAATATGCCTAATGTTACCGGTGTGGAATTGCTTCGGAACGTGAGGGCCTCGGGTCTGCATCTTCCGGTCATCATGACCACAAGTTTTTTGCCCCATGCCGACTTCACAAATGCCCCTTGGATCACGCCCAATGCAATTCTGATCAAGCCTTACGCCATCTCCAAGTTGCTCGATACGGTGGAGCAGATTCTTAGGGAATCCTCCCAGCGTTTTGGAATGAAAGCGACAACACCAACCGATTCAGGATCCGCAACTGGCTGGTGGTTATGAATCTACCATCACTTCGTAGCGATGAGGTCTGCAGGTCAGGCCGGTGGGGGCAATACCTTTGCCACGTTCTTCACCCGGTTTTCATGCCGGGGCGAGTCCAATCAGCGCGACGCCTGCCTCGAGGCCATGCCGGAGTGGTCAACGGCCTGCTCGCCAAAGCGGAAGCGGCTTCCCGCCCTTCTTGAGCGATCTACCTGCGATCATACACCGGACAATCCGCCGCCATTCTTCCTTGATCGGAACACCTCTGTTTGAGATTCCGACATGGCTAGTGCAAAACCGTGCATCGGATGATGCAGATCTTGTGATTTCAACCGAATATTAGTCGCGAAACAATTGCAGTATTGCTGACAGGCGCGGCAATGCTTCCTTACATTGATCATTTGATTCTGAATTCGACAGCATGCTCCCGACCGTCGTCCACGAGGGGCAAGATGGCCCCCGGGAGCTCGCGGCCATCAATGGAAAGACGGTTGGTTTCGGGTGAACCGGCGGCCAGGCGGGAGATCGTGATGTGATAGACCGATCCGTGATGCCGGTAGTGGATCGTGTACGCGGTCCATGCCGCCGGCATGCGGGGTTCCAGTCGCAGTCCATCTCCTTCCCGGTTCACGCCCAGCAACGACTCCACCAGGAGGCGGTACATCCAGCCGGACGAACCGGTGTACCAAGTCCATCCACCACGACCCGTGTGGGGTGCGACTGCATAGACGTCCGCCGCCACGACATAAGGTTCGACCTTGTAGGTGGCGATTTGTTCCGGCGTGCCGCCATGATGGACGGGGTTCAACATCGTGAAGAGTTCCCACGCCCGCTCATGTTCTCCCATCTGGGCAAAGGCCATGGCTGTCCAGATGGCGCCGTGCGTGTATTGTCCGCCGTTCTCGCGCACCCCGGGAATGTAACCCTTGATGTAACCGGGGTTGAGCGGAGCCCGGTCGAAGGGCGGATCGAACAACTGGATGAGACCGGCTTCCCGACGCACCAGACGTTCATCCACGGATTGCATCGCCCGGCGGGAACGGACCGGATCGCCCGCACCGCTCAGCACGGACCAGCTCTGTGGCAGGGAATCGATCTGGCATTCGACATTGCTCCGAGAGCCCAGCGGCGTGCCGTCGTCAAAATAGGCACGTCGGTACCATTCGCCATCCCAGCCGTGCTTCTCGATGTTTGCCTGCAACTGGACGGACTGGCCCAGGCAGCAGTCGGCAAAGGCCTGATCTCCCCGCGCCAGCGCCAGTCCGGCAAAGCGCCTGAGGACGTCATACAGGAAGAAGGCAAGCCAGACACTTTCGCCCCGCCCTTCATGTCCCACCCAGTTCATACCGTCATTCCAGTCCCCACACCCGATCAAGGGCAGACCATGTTCACCGAACTTCAACCCGCGTTCGATGGCCCGAACACAATGCTCGTAGAGCGTGGCTGACTCCTCGGCGTGATCCGGCAGATCATAGTATGCCTCCTCCTCGGGTTTGACGGGCCGGGCGGCGAGGAAGGAAACCTGCTCGTCCAGCACGCCGGTGTCCCCAACGCTCGCAACATAGCGGCAGGTCACATAGGGCAGCCACAGAAAGTCGTCAGAGAAATGCGTCCGGACGCCACGCCCGCCCGGCGGATGCCACCAGTGCTGCACGTCCCCTTCCCGGAACTGGCGCGCCGCCGCGCGAAGCAGATGTTCCCGGGTCAATGCGGGCTCGGCATGGACCAGCGCCAGGACATCCTGCAACTGGTCGCGAAATCCGTAGGCGCCACCGGATTGATAAAACCCCGTCCGTCCCCAAATCCGACAGCTCAAGGTCTGGTAAAGGAGCCAGCCGTTCGCCATGACGTTCACGGCGGAATCAGGCGTGTCCACGTTGATCGCGCCCAGGGTCCGGTTCCAATATGCCCAGACCCCTTCCAGGGCGACCCGGCTCGCGTCCACCCCGCGATAGCGCTGAATGAGGCCGTGCACCTCGGCCAGATCGCGACCGGCTCCCAGTCGGAAAACCGTCTCTCTTTCCTGTCCTTCCGCCAGTTCGAAAGAAACCTGCACGGCGCCGCAGGGATCCATGCCGGCGCCAACGCGTCCTGAAAGGCGCACGCGTTTCATGGCGGCCGGATGCGACAGGGTTCCGTTGCGGCCGAGAAACTCCTTCCTGTCCCCGGTGATGGTGCGCTCCCCTTCGTTGACCTCAATGAACGCGATCCGGCCAGTAAAATCGGTGTTGAAATGGTTGCGGGCAAGCAAGGCGCCCGTCCGGGGATCCGCTTCGGTTTGCACATGCAGGAGGTTCTTTTGCCTCAGATCGCCCAGCACCCATTCCCAGTAGCCGGTCGCCGAGAGCCGTCGCGCCCGACCGGATACGTTACACAACTTGAGGACGGCAAACTTCACGGGCGCGTCCATGGCCACGTAGATCCACAATTCGGACGCAATGCCATTCTCGGTGTGCTCGAAGACGGTGTAACCGAAGCCATGGCGGATCACGTAGGGAGTCGCACCGCGTGCCGGCAGCGGGGTGGGGGACCAGAACTGGCCGGTCTGCTCATCGCGGATGTAGAACGCCTCGCCGGAGGTGTCCTGGACCGGATCATTGTTCCAGGGGGTCAGCCGGAATTCATGTGCGTTCTCCAGCCAGGTGTAGGCACCACCGCTTTCGGAGACAACCGTGCCGAAGAAGGGATTTGCCAGAACATTGACCCAGGGCGAGGGAGTCATCTGCCCGGGCTGGAGGGTGATGACATACTCGTGTCCGTCACGGGTGAAACCGCCGAACCCGTTCTCATGGATCAACTCGCGCGGAGGAAGTGGCAGGGGAATGTTGCCTGCCCTCGACCGGACCGGGGTCAGCGCCGGGGCCGGTGGAGCCTGGACACTGCGATGCTCCAGTTGTTGCGACAGACTGCCCTTGTCACCATCCAGAACAATTCGCGCGACCGATTGCAGCAGGATGCGGTCCTCGTTGGGGAGCTGTTCCAGATGCCGGACAAAGATGCCACCCGGCCGGTCCAGCATTTCCCCTTCAGCCCCCGAGGAGATCAGTGCCGTGATCTGATCATGCAAGGTCTGGCGGTAGATGGAATCGTCCTCGTTCAAGATCACCAGCTCGACGGTCAGCCCCTTCAGGCGCCAATACGAATGTGCCTGGACCAGTTGACGGACGATCCCGTTTTTTTTCGCGTTGCTGATCCGGAGCAGGACGATTGGCGCATCCCCCGAAATGCCATGACTCCAGAGACTGTTCTGGCCCCGGCGGTTGCTGCCCAGAACAACCGTATTTGCCCGGCAACCCCGATCCGCATAGATCAAGGCGCCCGCCATGCGTCCGTAAAGCTGCGCGTCGGCCTCGGTGGCATTGAGGTGCCGCAGGGTGACCTGGCTGTGGGTCCACGCCAGATCGATGGCCCGGTCGGCCATGCGGCAGTCTTGATATTTTCCGGCCAGCGCCAGCGCGGCATCCCGGCTGTCTGTCGCACCCTGCACCAGGCAAACAACGGCCGTGTCGTGGGGTGCCAGCAGGACGGTCCTTCGCATCGCGGCAATGGGATCCAGCACGGACCCCGTGGTATTGGACAACGGCAGATCGTGCCGCATCGCCTCCGGAACGGCCAATGTGCCGCCCCGTCCGACAAACCGGGACCGGTCCGTCTCATAGGAGATCCCGTCCGGTCCGCTCCCCCCGCACCCCATGAGATGCAGCGACCACGGCGGGGCTTCATCCGGCGAACGCGCCCGTCGGGTGCAAACCAGCGCGGAAGTTGCGGCATCGAATTCCGTCTGCACGAACAACTTGCTGAACGACGGGTGCGCCGCATCGTCGGCCGGCTTCGCGAGGACGATCTCGGCGTAACTGGTCAGTTCGATCCGGCGCGTCCGGGAGGAACGGTTCGTGATCGTGAGGCGTCTCAACTCCACATCATCCTCCGGCGACACGCAGATCTCGGTGTGGATTTCCAAACCGGAGTGACGCTGCCGGAACTCCGCGCGCGCCTGCGTGAAGATGGCCTCGTAGTTCTTCGTCGCCTGCAGCGTGGGCTGATAAGCGGAGGACCAGTATTCTCCCGTCGCCAGGTCACGCAGATAAACAAACGTCCCCCAGCAATCCCTCGTCGGATCCTCACGCCAGCGGGTGACCGCCAGATTGCGCCAGCGGCTGTAGCCTCCGCCCGCGCTGGTGATGGCGACGTGATAGCGTCCGTTGGACAGGAGGTGAACCTCCGATGATGGCGCGGTTGGATTTGTGAACACCCGCATCACGGTCTCGCCGCTTCCGGCGAGGGGCCG